>NZ_CAWNMS010000091.1:0-116706 GCF_963875605.1 Vibrio sp. V04_P4A5T148 | reverse complement strand
GTATTGCCTGAAAACGAGTAACTTTTTCTTACATTTATACCTGTTAGAACCATCTACTCCATACATTATGGTACGTCTGAGCAATTGAACCCACTTAGTAAAGAAATTCAATAATATGAATTTGTTATTCTATTTTATTTTTTTTGTTTAACATTTTGTTTTTAATGTGTTTTATTGCCAACTTTTAATATTTTTACTTGCGTGTCCGCTTCGGTGAGAATGGTTGTGTCCTGAGTGTGAAGTATCTAGTTGATAACGCCATCTCAATATCGATTTGACTCGATGTTCTATAAAACGTAATTACACGGCTTTGACTCTAGGCATTGTTATTCATTAAGTGCGGAAAAAACAAGTGTCAAAGTATATGTATATGGATTTTAGCAAATCTAACTCTTGTTTTTCTTTTATGACCCAATGTGGCCTTTAATTATCGTGGAGAATAAAGATGAACATTTTAGTTGTTAGTGAATATCCTATCATCAGAGAGTTGCTGCGTTCTGCGCTCAGACCATTGAACCATATTACCCATATTCAACTTTCCGGTGGTAATGACCTTAATGTGATAAAACAGAGAACGGATACAGGTAGTCATGACCTTGTGATTTACGATTTGGATTCTGTAAAAAAAGATCCGACAAGCATAATTATATCTATGTTAGATGCTATTAATGATAAGCAACTGGTTAAGTATGGTTTGTCGTCATTAATTTTATTGTCCAATGAGGCTCAGATTAGGCAATTCGAGGACGATCTGAATTTTTGTGAACATTTTGTGATCACCAAACCTTTTACTTTTAAGAATGTTCAACAGATTGTGAAAAACATAGGTTTTTTCCCTAATCTGAATTGAGGAGAAAGCGTCCTGAAGTTCAGTATTTTTAACAACACATGAAGTGTTAGGCGTAGTAAATCCTATCATTTGTTTCGTAGTTTTTTATAAAAAGAGATGAGACATACATCAAGATATATGGTGTTGATACTTTGCCTTTTTCACTATTTTTAATAAATTAGTGCATTTTATGGTTGTCCTCATTTCATCTTTGATGGGTTAAACTGAGGAGCTGGCGATTAATAAGTGAACAATGTAACTTTAATAATTTGTGGGGATGGAGTGATTAATAGGTTAATAAATAACACTCTACCAACTATATGGAGCAAATAATGAGTGCAAAAGGCCAGCTAAAGTCATTTCATTTCATTTTTTTGACAGTGATCCCCTGCTTTCTTATCTTGCAGTTATCTCATTACTATTTTTTCCGTTCCCTACAAGAAAAATCAAAAGAGTACGCTGTAAGTGCGGCATCAAACATTGATTCTATTCTCTATTACGGAAAAGAAGCGAATAAGAAAACACTTTCTCTCGTTAGTCATAATGAGAGTTGTGATGAAATTATCGTAGAATTAAGAAAAATTGTAGCGACGAGCCCTTTTGTAAGAACGACAAATTTAGCTCATGATGGAGTGATATATTGTACATCTCTTTGGGGAGAACGATCATTTATTGATAACCCGCAGATTTATATCTCAGGTGAGCTCTTATTAATGTCAGGCAGTCAAGTAGACTTGCAGCATCCACTGATTGTCGTTCGTAATGTGGAAAATGATAATGTGTCACTTAGCGGTATTGACGGATTACACATCCAACAAGCGTTACTTCAATCTTCTGCTCATGCTTTATCTCTATTTTTACAGTTGGGGGAGTTTTGGTTAGGTGAGGACGGTGTAATGTATCCAACTGATCCAACGCTTGCACTGACTGCTGTTCAACAGATTAAATCAGAACGTTTCCCATTTACAATTTATGCAGGATTTGGTTACCCATCATCCTGGTCTGCATTTTGGAATGAGAGAAAGTTCTATATTTTCTTGATTGTATTTATGCAGGTGTCATTTTCGATTTGTTATTGGTGGCTTATTAACCGCCCAAAAACGTTAGATTCGGAACTTCAGCGTGCAATTCGTCAAGAAGAATTTGTACCCTATGCTCAACCGATTGTTAATGCCTCAACCAATGAAATTATGGGTATAGAAATCTTGATAAGGTGGGTTCACCCTATTCAAGGTGTGGTTCGTCCGGATCTTTTTATTCCTCAAGCTGAAGAGTCTGGGCTGATTATTCCAATGACAAGATTGCTCATTAACGAAACAGCTAAGCAGTTGAAGAATTATAAGGACTCCTTACCTAATCCGTTTCATGTAGGGATAAATATTTCGCCTCAACATTGCAATGGTCAAGATCTTTTTAACCAATGTAAGGCTTTTGTTGAGTATATTGATACAGAGAAAGTAGTGCTTGTTTTAGAGCTTACTGAACGAGAGGTTCTTGAGTTTTCGGATGCAACAGATGTACTTTTCAGTAACATAAAACGTTTGGGTTGTAAGATAGCGATTGATGACTTCGGAACTGGCCATTCCAGTCTGATAAACTTACAAAAAATCGATCTGGACTACTTAAAAATTGATCAAATATTCATTAAAAACATAGGAAAGGATCCTATTGCTGAACACTTGGTTGAAAATACGATTGAACTTGCTAAGCGTTTATCAATTGATCTTGTTGCTGAGGGCGTTGAGCTGGCTGAGCAAGCTGAATATCTAAAAAATCATAATGTTAACTATTTACAAGGTTTTTTATTCGCAAAACCTGTGCCTCTATCGGAATTCTTGCAGGCGTATCAAGACCAATGTCATGCTAAATAATTACGATAGTTTTTAAACTAGCGACCTGATTTGGTTGTGATATCTGACTTCCCATCCATACCACTGTTTAGTAGACCTGTGTAACGTTTATTGAAAATCTTTGAGGATTATCCTGCCTACCCGCAATTCCGAGTCGTTTGTGTGCATTCAAGTTAGAAACTGGTCAAGAGCAAAAGATCTGGCTAGCTATTTGAAATCGATTCGCTAAAGTAAAAACGTTTTTTTAAAAGAGCGAAGGTATTGATGCGTTATGCGTTAGAGCGATACGACCAACATGGTTTTCTTAAAGCCCCTAAACTTATCTGGCTTGGTTGGTTATTTTTGGCAAAAGCTTGGGTTGTTTTCGTGGTGGCAGGAGCAAGCCGAGATAATGGCACGACGATTTTAACCATTGTTTACCCAGACCATTCGATGCTTTATTTGGGGTTGATTATGGGGTTGCCAAGTATCATTCTGATGTGGCTTATCAGCTTACGTGCTCCTGAACGATCGTGGCTAAACCGCATCGTCAGCATGGGAAAACCGCTGACGTTACTTATGGTTATCTTGCAATTTATACAAACGCTTTATCATATCTATTTAGAGCACGGCGTTTTTAATTGGGCCAATGCAAGCACACTGTTGGTGCTGTTATGGTTTGGTCTATATCTACTGAAGAGTAAAAGTGTGCGTGATTGTTTTTCTATCCCGCTCATAGACAAGGCGTGATCCCAATCAAGGTCGCCCCAAAAAACTGAATTACACTGAGCAAAAATAAGTAAGTGAGGATATTTTATGACACAACCTCAAACCGCGATTCTGCCTGAAGCAGGTCCGTTTGCACTGTTTAGCCTTTTAAAAGTAAAGCAAAATCCGGCGCATGTTTTAGCGCAATTGAAAGCATTGCCCGCTTTAGTCAATGAGATAAATCAACATCAACCCGGCGCTGAATTAACCGTGTCGGTCGCGTTTACTCGCACCTTTTGGCAGCGTTTAAACCAAAGCATACCACAAGAGCTGATTGATTTTCCTGAGCTTGGTAAAGGCGAAACCATAGCACCAAGTACCGAGGTGGATGTGTTGATTCACTGCCATTCTCAGCGTCATGACTTGCTGTTTTATGTGTTGCGTAAATGGATGGAACCTGTGGCTGAGTTGGTTGAAATGGTGGATGAAACCTACTCATTTCGTTACTTAGATGCGCGAGATATGACGGACTTTATCGATGGCACTGAAAACCCTAAAGCCGAAAAACGTCAAGAAGTTGCACTGATTGCTGATGGTGAATTTGCTGGCGGCAGCTATGTGATGTTGCAGCGTTTTGTGCATAACCTTCCAGCGTGGAATCGCTTAAATGTGGCGGCGCAAGAAAAAGTGATTGGGCGCACTAAGCCTGATTCGATTGAGCTTGATAATGTACCTGCAGCGTCTCACGTTGGCCGTGTCGATATCAAAGAAGAGGGGAAAGGGCTAAAAATTGTTCGTCATAGCTTACCTTACGGTACGGTGAGTGGTGAGCACGGTTTACTATTCATTGCTTATTGCCATACGCTGCATAACTTTAAAGTGATGTTGGAAAGTATGTATGGTGTGGCGGATGGTAAAACAGACCAACTGCTGCGCTTTACCAAAGCCGTGACGGGCGCGTACTTTTTTGCCCCTTCAGCTGAGATGCTGCAACATCTTGAACTAAAGTAAGTTTCAATACTGACCTACTATCGGACCGAGCCTTGTGCTCGGTTTTTCTTTTTTAAGCATTTTATGTAAAGAAAAGCGTCTACTGTCCGATAAAGAGATCATTCATTCTATGGCATGGGTCTGTTATGGCAATTACCGTTAATACCAATGTTTCCGCTTTGATTGCGCAGCGTCACTTAGGCTCAGCAAGCGAAATGTTGAATCAATCTTTGGAGCGTCTTGCTTCCGGGAAGCGTATTAATAGTGCCAAAGATGATGCTGCGGGTTTACAAATTTCGAATCGCCTTGAGTCGCAAATGAGGGGTTTAGATGTCGCTGTACGCAATGCTAATGATGGCATTTCAATTATGCAGACTGCTGAAGGTGCAATGCAAGAGACCACCAGCCTGCTTCAGCGTATGCGAGATCTCTCTTTGCAGTCGGCGAATGGCGCGAACAGTAAAGCGGATAGGCAAGCTTTACAGGAAGAAATGAGCGCCTTGAACGATGAATTAAACCGAATTGCTGAAACCACCTCTTTTGGTGGTCGTAAGTTACTGAACGGTTCGTTTGGTCAATCCTCATTTCAGATAGGGGCGAGCTCTGGCGAAGCAGTGCAAGTTTCGTTAAAAAATATGCGTTCAGACAGTTTGGATATGGGGGGCTTTAGCTATGTTGCGGCAGGCATGGCGGATAGCCAGTGGCGGGTGACACAAGATAATCGGCAGCTCACCATGAGTTATACCGATGCCAAGGGAAAACAGCACAACATTCAAATCCAAGCAAAAGTAGGGGACGATATTGAAGAGTTGGCAACCTACATCAATGGGCAAACCGATAAAGTATCGGCGTCAGTCAACGACAAAGGACAGCTACAGCTGTTCATGGCGGGTAAAGAAACCTCTGGGACTATTGATTTTAAAGGTAGCTTAGCCAATCAGTTGCAAATGAATGTGACGGGATATGAAGCAGTAGACACTCTTGATATTACCGAAGTCGGTGGTGCGCAGCGGGCGGTTGCCGTCATTGATACCGCAATGCAGTACGTTGATAGCCATCGCTCTGAGTTAGGCGCGTTGCAAAACCGTTTTAACCACGCCATCAACAACCTCGACAACGTACATGAAAACCTCGCTTCTTCAAACAGTCGAATTAAAGATACTGACTATGCGAAAGAGACCACCCAAATGGTAAAACAGCAAATTCTACAACAAGTCAGTACCTCTATTCTTGCGCAAGCCAAAAAACAGCCAAACCTAGCATTGGCCTTACTTCGCTAGCGATAAAAATCAACAATTATCGACTTTTATCAACAAATCTTTAGCGAAATTATTACCTTTTTGATGGGTTTTTGACCTCTTGTCCTGTTTTTTACACTAAACACATTTTTTTTAAGAAAATCGAAAAAAAATCCTCAAGCTTTGGAAAATACCGCCGTTATAAAAAGTAACTTTGAGAGAACTATTTGGTTTTCCGAGACGTCGGAAACCGGAAACATCGGAAAATCAATTGGAGTAATCACCATGGCAGTTAATGTAAATACCAACGTATCAGCGATGACAGCACAGCGTTACCTAAACGGCGCTAGCAATGCACAACAAACATCAATGGAACGCCTATCTTCTGGCTTTAAAATCAACAGCGCAAAAGATGATGCGGCAGGCCTACAAATCTCTAACCGTTTGAATGTTCAGAGCCGCGGTCTTGACGTAGCAGTACGTAATGCGAATGACGGTATTTCTATTGCACAAACCGCTGAGGGTGCGATGAATGAAACGACCAACATTTTGCAACGTATGCGTGACTTGTCACTACAATCAGCTAACGGCTCAAACTCAAAAGCAGACCGTGTAGCGATTCAAGAAGAAGTCACCGCTCTGAATGACGAGTTAAACCGTATCGCAGAAACCACATCATTTGGTGGTAACAAATTACTTAACGGTACTTTTGAAACTAAGTCATTCCAAATCGGTGCGGATAACGGTGAAGCCGTCATGCTTAGCCTAAACAACATGCGTAGTGACAATGCTATGATGGGCGGCACAAGCTACCAAGCGGCGAACGGCAAAGATAAAGATTGGTCAGTTCAAGCTGGCAGCAACGATCTACAAATCACACTGAAAGATACTTCAGGTACAGATCAGACTATCAATATCTCAGCTAAAGAAGGCGATGATATTGAAGAGTTGGCGACTTACATCAACGGCCAAACTGATATGGTGAAAGCATCAGTTGATGATGAAGGAAAACTACAAGTCTTCGCTGGCAGTAATAAAGTAGAAGGCCCTGTAACATTCGCAGGCGGTCTTGCTGGTGAGCTCGGCATGCAAGCTGGTCAAGCAGTTACCGTAGATGTCATTGATGTGACCTCTGTGGGTGGCGCTCAAGAATCGGTTGCCATTGTTGATGCTGCACTGCAATTTGTAGATAGCCACCGTGCACAATTAGGTGCATTCCAAAATCGCTTTAGCCATGCAATCAGCAACTTAGATAACATTAACGAAAATGTGAGTGCTTCTAAGAGTCGTATTAAAGATACTGACTTTGCCAAAGAAACAACAGCGCTTACTAAGTCGCAAATTCTTTCTCAAGCATCGAGCTCAGTGCTGGCTCAAGCAAAACAAGCGCCACAAGCGGCACTTAGCTTACTTGGCTAAAAGAGCCCAATAGCTACCCTTAATGAAAATCCAGCCTCGGCTGGATTTTTTTGCTTAGTGGCAAAGTGGAAAAAGTGTTAGTCGATGCAGCATTATCCTTCTTATTTTTTGACGCTAATCACATTTCTCATGCTCGCTGCATAAATTTTAAAAAAAGGCTTATTTTTTTCTAAAGGATATAAATCTTTCGCCGTTAAAGGATACGAGAGAAATGAGGTGTACCGACGTGAGGTGAGAGACACGGAAGTACATCAACACAATGCCTAAGGAGATCAATATGGCAATTAATGTAAGCACTAACGTGTCTGCAATGACCGCACAGCGTTATTTAAATAACGCCGCTGATGGTACGCAGAAATCGATGGAGCGTCTGTCATCGGGCTATAAAATCAATAGCGCGCGTGATGATGCAGCGGGTCTACAAATCTCAAACCGTTTAACGTCACAAAGCCGTGGCTTAGATATGGCGGTAAGAAACGCAAATGATGGTATTTCCATTGCACAAACCGCAGAGGGTGCAATGAATGAAACCACCAATATCTTGCAACGTATGCGAGATCTTTCTTTGCAATCAGCAAACGGTTCTAACTCAAGTTCAGAACGCCAAGCGATCCAAGAGGAAGTCTCAGCACTCAATGATGAATTAAACCGTATTGCTGAAACAACCTCGTTTGGTGGTAATAAACTGCTAAATGGTTCGTTTGGTAATAAATCTTTCCAAATTGGTGCCGATTCTGGTGAAGCTGTGATGCTTTCCATGAGCGACATGCGTTCTGACACAAAAGCGATGGGCGGTAAGAGCTATGTCGCGACAAATGGCAAAGCGCCTGACTGGTCAGTCACCAATGCGACGGATCTGACTCTGAGCTATACTGATAAACAAGGAGAAGCTCGCGAAGTCACCATTAACGCTAAAGCGGGTGATGATTTAGAAGAAGTCGCTACTTACATTAATGGTCAAAATGGTGACATCAAAGCTTCAGTCGGTGATGAAGGTAAACTGCAACTGTTTGCCGCCAATCAAAAAGTCTCAAGCGATGTCACTATTGGTGGTGGACTGGGTACTGAAATTGGTTTTGCTGCAGGTAAAGACGTAACCGTCAAAGACATCAATGTCACAACGGTTGGCGGCTCTCAGGAAGCTGTAGCTTTGATTGATGGTGCACTAAAGGCCGTTGATAGCCAACGTGCCTCGTTAGGTGCATTCCAGAACCGTTTCGGTCATGCCATCAGTAACCTTGATAACATCAACGAGAACGTCAACGCTTCTCGTAGTCGAATTAAGGATACTGATTATGCCCGTGAAACAACCCAAATGACGAAGTCGCAGATTTTGCAGCAAGCGAGTACGTCAGTTTTGGCACAGGCGAAGCAGTCACCATCTGCAGCTCTTAGTCTATTGGGTTAACCGATAGGCGAATGGAGCTTTGTGGGGAAAGCAGTGTTTTCACTGCCAACCTATGAGGTGGAAGGGAGATTGTTATGGAAATACCATCCTACACATCGAACATCCAGCCTTACGGCTCGCAAAGTGGCATTAAATTTGCTTCAGAAAACGATGGCGCGACACGCGCTTCCTCGAAACAAAATGAGGTGAATCGTACTGAACAGTTAAGAAATAGGCAAAACCAAAGCGTTGAAGCGGCAATCGAGCTTGCACAGCAACGAGAGCAGATCAACAAATCGGAAAGAGCCAAGATGGTAGAGCAGATGAATGAATTTATCTCATCTATCAACAAAGACTTAGCGTTTAGAGTCGATGAAGAATCAGGACGGGATGTTGTGACGATTTATGAAGCCAGTACTGGTGACATTATTCGTCAGATCCCGAACGAGGAAATGCTAGAGGTTTTGCGACGCCTTGCCAGACAAAAAGACCACAGTACAGGTTTATTGGTTGCTAAGGTGTAATCGTAGTTTTTGAGGTGATTTAATGAGCTTAGGCCCGATGGGTATGAATACTGGCATGGATATCAATTCCTTGGTCAGCAAAATTGTCAATGCAGAGCGCGTTCCTAAGCAGCAACGTATTGATAATGAGCTTGGCCAAATTGATGCCAGTATCAGTGCCTACGGCCGGCTCAAAGAGTCGCTGGATACGATGAAAAATCTTATGACGAATTTTCGTCAGGAGAAGGCTTTCGCTTTGCGAAAAGTCGATACTACTGATGAAAACGTCGTCTCCGCGACAGCCACCACTGACGCAATAGCAGGTAAATATGCTATCGATGTGTTGCAGCTTGCACAGAGCCATAAAGTTGCCTCGGATGTTTTAGAGAAAGAGGCAAAGTTTGGTCCTGGTAAGCTGCAGATTTCACTTGGTGATCAGAAGTTTGATGTTGATGTCCAAGCCAATTCAAAATTGATTGATATCGTTCGCGGTATCAACAGCACTAAAACCAATCCCGGAGTTCGTGCTTCGGTAATCAATGATGTTGAAGGGCCACGTTTGATTGTGGCCTCTAATCTATCTGGAAAAGATCATGACATTAAAATTAATGCTCAGTCTGATGCCGGAAATCCGCTCAAAAATCTAGAGTACAAAACGCTGGAAGAGCGCGTTAAAGATTTAGAAAAAGCACGCGCTGCGGCGCAACAAATCATTGCACCACTCACGCCAGCTCAACAAGCTATCGCTGCAAAAGTCGCCGAGAAAATAGGTGCGGCGGCACGCGAAGTTGACCAAAGTATGGCGAGTGGTGTTCAAGAAGTCGCCGGGCAAGTAGCTGCCGACGGTAAAGTTGCTAATGCTGCCGGTGAATTAACCGACGCCGCCGTCAAAGCTGCTGCCGCCGCCGGTGTTGCTGCCAATAAATATCTGAAACCGCAAGATCGTATTCCAGGGTGGACTGAAACCGCCTCTGGCACCTTGCTCGATTCCTACTATGAACCTGAGCCAGAGCTTGATGCGACCGCGTTAGAAAAAGCGCCAGATGTGCCCGGTTGGACTAATACTGCTTCTGGTACTTTGGTTGACTCCTATGTAACCCCCAAAGAAGCGCAAGCCAAGCTTGAACAGCAATTAGCAGCTGAAAAAGCCGCGGTTGCGGCGGCGGTGCGTAGTGGTGAACTGACGCCAGAGCAAGCCAAGCAGAAAGAGCGTGAAAAGCTTGACCCGCAAGAGCGTGAGTATTTAGATAAAGTGGACAAAGCAGATGCTGAGCTTAGAGCGGCACAAGCATCGTTTGACGCCTATCAAGGTATGACTCAAGTACAAGCAGGCCAAGATTCCGTGGTGGTTTTGGACGGTGTGGCGACCCTTTCTAGCAACAACAACGTGATTGAAGATGCGATTGAAGGGGTTGATTTGACCCTTAAAGGGCAAACGGCCAAAGGCAAACCACCGGCTGAAATTGGCATCGAATATGACCGCAAAACCGTGCGCGATGATATTGAACAATTTGTCGCGGCGTATAATCAGTTTTATCAGGTCTCTAAAGAACTTGGAGGCGTTGACCCTCGGACTGGCCAAGCTGGGCCACTGGCGGGTGACAGTATTGTACGCAGTGCAGACTCCCGCCTACGTAGTGTTTTTTCGACTAGAATTGAGCAGGCTCCAGAAGAGATCAAAAGTCTGATTGAGTTTGGTATTACCACCACACGACAAGGGACACTTGAAATTAACTACGACATGCTAGATCGCCAACTCAATAACAACTTTAATAAGCTAGGTGAGTTCTTTGGTGGAAACCAAGGATTTGCCAAACGGGTTGAAGATGCTATTCAGAGCATGACGGGGGTGACAGGGTCGATTCGCACACGCGAAAAAAGCTTAGTAGAACGCAACTACCGTGTGGCGGACGACCAAGCGGCACTTGATCGCCGCATGGACAGTTTGGAGAAGCGAACGCATTCTAAGTTTTCAGCAATGCAAGACGCGACCAGTAAAATGCAGAACCAATTAGCTGGTATGATGAATGCGTTAGGCGGCTGATATGGAACAGCAACTCGACCTTTTAAGTGATCTAGATCACCAAATAAGAGCAATGCTTGTCATTGATGAAATTAATACTGAAGAAATCAATCATCTTGTCGATAAAAGGGAACGGATATTGCAAAACTTACTGACGCATGCGTCAGAAAATCCACAGTTTGCAATGTCGAGCCAATGGCGAGAGGCTATTGATGAAACTAAACATCTTGTTGAACTGATGCAGTCAAAAACGGTCGAGATCGGTAGAACGCTCCAAAAATACCGACACGGTAATAAATCCGTTCAGCAATACAAAAAGTTTTTATAAGAGGAAGACTATGCGCGGTTCTTTACAGGCATACAAAAAGGTATCAGTGGATAGCCAGCTCAGTGCGGCCTCGCCGCATAAAGTCGTACAAATGTTGATGGCGGGTGCCATTGAACGCCTTATTCAAGCAAAAGCAGCAATGCTACAGGGGAATATTCCAAGTAAGGGTGAACGCCTTGGTAAAGCATTGGATATCATTATTAGCTTACGCAGTTGCTTATCGATGAGTGATGGCGGGGATATTGCAAAAAATTTAGATCAGCTTTATGAATTTATGATCACTCAGATCACCGAAGCGAATCATCAAAATGACCCGCAACCACTGGATGATGTGATCGACATCATTCGAGAAATTAAATCAGCATGGGATCAAATCCCTCCTGAATACCACAATCTGACGGCAAGCGAAGTGGGCATATAAGTTATTTATAAAACTTTAGGCACTTATTTTTTAAAGTTTTAACTGATGTCACACCAGCTCATTGCTTGGTTGCCTTATTTTTTTTATTCCATAGAATAGAAGCCATTACTAGCCTAATGGCTTTTTTTGTTGCTGAATTCCACAAATTGTCTATCGTTTAATCAAGTGATTATAGAAAAACAAAACTGAATAACGATTTTCAGAAGTGCGGCCACAATTTCTCTGATTTAAGGCAAATATTCTCACCTATGCAAGGTTTAGCAAAACTGCTTGTGATAGAAGACGATCCGCAGATCCGTCTCAATCTAAGTAACATTTTAGAATTTGTTGGAGAGCACTGCGAGGCGATCGAGTCATCCCAAATCAAGGATATTGATTGTTCAAGATTGTGGGGGGGCTGCATTATTGGATCGCTAAAAAGTGAGCAGTTAACTGATGAGATAGCTCAGTGGTTGACTAAGGCCAATTATATTCCACTTCTAATGGCAAACAAGCAGCCATATTCATTGGAAGAATTTACTCAATACGTCGGTGAACTTGAGTCACCTCTTAATTACCCTCAACTGAGTGACGCATTACGACATTGCAAAGAATTTTTAGGACGCAAAGGCGTGCAAGTTCCCTCTACATCGCGTAAGAATACCTTATTTCGTAGCCTTGTAGGCCAAAGTCATGGTATCCAAGAAGTTCGCCATTTGATCGAGCAAGTCTCAGGCACAGAAGCCAATGTGTTGATCTTAGGTGAATCTGGAACGGGCAAAGAAGTGGTTGCGCGTAACATCCATTATCATTCTGCACGCCGCAACGGTCCGTTTGTGCCGATTAACTGTGGTGCGATTCCGGCTGATTTACTTGAAAGTGAATTATTTGGTCATGAAAAAGGGGCGTTTACCGGAGCGATAACCGCGCGTAAAGGTCGTTTTGAGCTTGCCGAAGGCGGTACTTTATTTCTCGATGAGATCGGTGATATGCCGATGTCGATGCAGGTAAAGTTGTTGCGTGTGTTACAAGAGCGCTGCTTTGAACGTGTGGGCGGTAACACCACCATTAAAGTGAATGTGCGTGTGGTGTCAGCGACTCACCGCAATTTAGAAAACATGATTGATGATGAATCATTTCGTGAAGATCTTTACTATCGACTCAATGTGTTCCCAATTGAAATGCCAGCGCTAAAAGATCGCAAAGACGACATCCCATTGCTGTTACAAGAACTCATGACACGTATGGAAGCGGAAGGTGGACAGCCATTTTGTTTTACCCCGCGAGCAGTCAATTCGTTAATGGAACACAATTGGCCGGGCAATGTTCGTGAGCTAGCGAATTTAGTTGAGCGGATGATCATTCTCTATCCAAATAGTCTTGTCGACGTCAATCATTTACCAACTAAATACCGCTATAGTGATATTCCAGAATTCCAACCAGAGCACAGCTCCTATGGCTCTGTTGAAGACCAAGAACGTGATGTGCTTGCGGGTATTTTCTCTGAAAACTTCAGTTTTGAAGACGTCGAAGAGATGCACGAAAATCTCAACGCACCGCAGTCATTGCCTCCTGAAGGCGTGAACTTGAAAGAGCTATTGGCGGACTTGGAAGTCAATATGATCAACCAAGCCCTTGAAGCTCAAGGCGGAGTGGTAGCACGTGCCGCTGATATGCTGGGTATGCGCCGTACGACCTTGGTTGAAAAAATGCGTAAATACAATATGCAACGGTGATTCAAAAACAGCATGGGTAAAGTTTAGTCAATATATTGGCAATGGATTAATTCTTTGATTTTAAAGAAAAATAGCCTGGCATGTATTTTGCATGTTAGGCTATTGTTGTTTTATAGGTAGAATTTCGACATGCAGTCTCCTGACACACCCATTAATCAATCTCACTTAGATTCTGTAGAGGATCAAGTTGAGCGCTATAAACAGGTTCTTGATGTGATGCCTGCTGGCGTCATTTTGCTCGATACTCAAGGCGTAGTCAGAGAAGCTAACCCTGAAGCTCAGCGGTTATTGCAAGTCCCATTGGCGGGTGAAAAATGGTATTCCGTCATTCAAAGTGCTTTTGCGCCGAGAGAAGATGATGGGCATGAAATCTCGCTGCGCAATGGTCGTAAAGTTAGATTAGCCATTTCAGCATCAGCAACAGGCCAATTGATATTAATCACCGATTTAACCGAAACTCGGTTACTTCAATCACGCATCAGTGATTTACAGCGCTTATCCTCACTCGGTCGAATGGTGGCGTCTTTGGCACACCAAGTTCGCACACCGTTATCCAGTGCCATGCTCTATGCCTCAAATTTAGGTGCGCCTAACTTGCCAAACGCTACAAGAGAGCGTTTTCAGTCTAAGCTGATGGATAGGCTTCATGATCTTGAAAAACAAGTCAATGATATGTTGTTGTTTGCCAAAGGTGGTGACAATAAAGTCATTCAGCCGTTTACAGTGACAGACTTGGTCAGCGAATTTGTTCCCATGGTGGAAACGGCATTAAAAAATAGCGCAATTGATTATCATCAGGAAGTGGAACAAGAAGGGACAGTGGTGTTAGGCAATGCAAATGCCATTGCCTCTGCACTGAGTAACTTAGTGATGAACGCAATACAAATTGCGGGTAAGGCGTCGCAAATTGATGTCTTTTTTCGCCCGGTAAATGGTGAGCTGAAAATCTCGGTACAAGACAGTGGCCCGGGAGTCCCTGCTGCGCTGCAAAGTAAAATTATGGAACCGTTTTTTACCACTCGCTCACAAGGAACGGGGTTAGGGTTAGCGGTGGTACAAATGGTCTGCCGCGCCCATGATGGGCGATTGGAATTAATTTCAGAAGAAGGGGAGGGTGCTTGCTTTACTATGTGCATTCCACTCGAGCGTCATGCCCCTTCTTCACCAACAGAGACTGGAGAAGGATGATGGCTCAAAGCAAAGTCTTAATCGTTGAAGATGATGAAGGTCTACGCGAAGCGTTGGTCGATACTTTGGCGCTGGCCGGTTATGAATGGCTGGAAGCTGATTGCGCCGAAGATGCACTGATTAAACTCAAAGCACATCCTGTTGATATTGTTGTCTCTGACGTTCAAATGGCTGGCATGGGTGGCCTTGCACTGCTGCGCAACATCAAACAGCACTGGCCCAATTTACCCGTGTTGCTGATGACGGCGTACGCCAATATTGAAGATGCGGTCTCGGCGATGAAAGAGGGCGCCATTGATTACATGGCAAAACCCTTTGCCCCCGAAGTGCTACTCAACATGGTTAGCCGTTACGCGCCAGTGAAATCGGATGATAATGGTGATGCGGTTGTTGCCGATGAGAAAAGCCTGCGCTTATTGTCACTTGCCGACAAAGTGGCAAAAACCGATGCTAACGTCATGATTTTGGGCCCAAGCGGCTCAGGAAAAGAGGTCATGTCTCGCTACATTCATAACTCATCTCCGCGTAAAGATGGGCCATTTGTGGCGATCAACTGTGCCGCCATTCCAGACAACATGCTCGAAGCCACCTTATTTGGTTATGAAAAAGGGGCATTTACAGGAGCGGTACAAGCTTGTCCGGGCAAATTTGAACAAGCACAAGGTGGGACCATTTTACTCGATGAGATCAGCGAGATGGATCTGAACCTACAAGCAAAACTGCTGCGCGTACTCCAAGAGCGTGAAGTGGAACGCTTGGGGGGGCGTAAAAGCATTAAGCTTGATGTCCGCGTATTGGCGACCAGCAACCGCGACCTAAAGCAGTATGTGCAGGAAGGCAATTTCCGTGATGATTTATATTATCGCCTCAACGTCTTTCCAATCTCATGGCCAGCGCTACGTGACCGCAAAGGGGATATTGAACCGCTGGCTCACCACCTTGTAGAGCGTCACTGCACTAAACTTGGTTTACCTGTGCCTCGTATCGCGCCGCAAGCCATTAACAAGTTGCTTAGTTACGCTTGGCCGGGCAACGTCCGTGAACTTGATAACGTCGTGCAACGCGCGCTGATCTTGAGCGAGCAAGGAGACATTGCAAGTGAACATATCTTGTTGGAAGGGGTTGATTGGCAAGATGCTAGCAGCTTGCAACAAGTCGTAGAGCGCAGCGATATTGCCACACCAGAGATTAAGCCTGTAGCACAAGCCGAAGTGAATAAGCTGTTTAATAACAATGGCGCTGCATTGGGTGATGAGCTGAGAGATCAAGAGTACACCATTATTATGGATACTTTAGTCGAGTGCCAAGGCCGCCGTAAAGAGATGGCTGACAAGCTCGGAATTAGCCCTAGGACACTGCGTTATAAATTAGCGAAAATGCGTGATGCAGGAATTGATATCCCGAATTAACCCCAAAGTGGGTGATGGCATATAAATTGCTGCATCACAGAAAGAAGCAGCACAGCAGTCAAAGATTTGGCGTTAGAGGTAGCAATGAGACTTGATGGTTTAAACAGCGAAATGCAAACAATGATGTTGGAAGCAACCAATGCTCGTCCTACGGCAACTGGACAAAGTGTGAGTGCTGATTTTGGCGACATGCTTTCCAAAGCCATTAATAACGTGAACAGTTTGCAAAAGACCTCAGGTAATTTACAAACCCGCTTTGATCGGGGAGATGAAAATGTCTCACTATCGGATGTGATGATTGCTCGTAATAAGTCGAGTGTAGCCTTTGAAGCGACGATTCAAGTTCGGAATAAACTTGTCGACGCCTACAAAGAACTCATGAATATGCCCGTATAAATTAGGTAGCCGCCGTGGCAGAAGATAAGCAAACAACCGATCTTACCGTGACCAGTGGTTCTGACCACGCTTTAATGGCGAGCTCAGATCTAGACATGGACACGCAAAACCCAGATCTTGAAGAGAAGAGTTCATCCAAAAGTGATTTTGCGATGGGCGACTTGGACTTGTTGCGCCAGGTGGTGTTAGTCCTCTCTATTTCCATCTGTGTGGCACTGATTGTCATGTTGTTCTTTTGGGTTCGAGAACCTGAAATGCGCCCGCTTGGCGCTTATGAAACCGAAGAACTTATTCCTGTCCTCGATTATCTTGATCAGCAGAAACTGACCTACAAATTAGATGGTAATACTATCTTAGTGCCATCCAGTGAATACAACAGCTTAAAACTCAACCTCGTCCGTGCAGGGTTAAATCAAAACAAGCAAGCGGGCGATGAAATCTTGATGCAAGACATGGGCTTTGGTGTTTCTCAGCGCCTTGAGCAAGAGCGCCTTAAACTTAGCCGTGAACGTCAGCTTGCCAAAGCGATTGAAGAGATGAAGCTCGTCAACAAAGCTCGTGTGTTATTGGCACTGCCTAAGCAAAGCGTATTTGTTCGTCATAACCAAGATGCTTCTGCCTCCGTATTTCTTACCTTGCGAACTGGCGCTAACCTCAAACAAGAAGAGGTCGACTCTATTGTCGATATGGTCGCCAGTGCCGTGCCAGGGATGAAACCCAATCGAATTACCGTGACTGATCAACATGGTCGGCTGCTCAGCTCAGGCTCTCAAGATCCTGTGTCGTCAGCCCGCCGTAAAGAACAAGAACTTGAACGCAAGCAAGAAGAGGCGCTGCGTGACAAAATTGATTCGGTATTAATCCCTATTCTAGGTTTTGGTAATTACACCGCCCAAGTGGATATCCAACTGGATTTCAGTGCCATTGAACAAACGCGTAAACGCTTTGACCCGAATACGCCAGCGACACGCAGCGAATATACGCTTGAAGACTATAACAACGGCAATGTGGTGGCTGGCGTTCCAGGTGCATTAAGTAATCAGCCACCTGCGGATGCTTCGATCCCACAAGACGTCGCGCAGATGAAAGATGGCTCGGTACTTGGGCAAGGTTCGGTCCATAAAGAAGCCACGCGCAATTTTGAACTCGATACCACCATCAGTCATGAACGCAAACAATCGGGTGTGGTGAATCGTCAAACCGTTGCGGTGGCGATTAAAAACCGACCATCGGTTAACCCAGAGACTGGCGAAGTCACCTATACTCCCCTGAGCGAAAGTGAAATTAGCGCCGTGCGACAAGTATTGATTGGGACGGTTGGCTTTGATGAAAACCGTGGCGATTTGTTGAATGTCTTGAGCATGCAATTTGCCGTGCCTGAAGTTGAATCAATGGTTGATGTCCCTATTTGGGAGCATCCAAACTTCAATGATTGGGTACGCTGGTTTGCTAGTGCCTTGGTTATTGTGGTTGTGGTGCTGGTGCTGGTTCGCCCTGCGCTGAAAAAACTGCTCAACCCTGCTGCGGATGATGATGACCCAATGTACGGACCTGATGGTTTACCGATTGGTGCTGATGGTGAAACCAGTTTAATTGGCAGTGGTATTGACGGCGGTGATCTCTTTGAGTTTGGTTCCGGTATTGATTTGCCAAACTTACACAAGGATGAGGATGTACTGAAAGCGGTGCGTGCTCTAGTGGCCAATGAGCCTGAACTTGCGGCTCAAGTAGTAAAGAATTGGATGCAAAATGCCTGATAATAAAAATAAGAGTGGAACAGAAGTGACAGAATCATCGGTTGATATTTCAACAATTTCTGGTGATGAAAAAGCGGCTATTTTGTTGTTAAGCTTAAACGAAGAGGACGCCGCTGGCATCATCCGCCATCTTGAACCTAAACAGGTACAACGAGTCGGTAGCGCGATGGCGAAAGCGAAAGAGCTTAGCCAAGAGAAAGTCGGCGCGGTGCATCGTGCTTTCCTCGAAGATATTCAGAAATACACCAATATCGGTATGGGCAGCGAAGACTTTATGCGTAACGCGCTTATCGCTGCATTAGGTGCCGATAAAGCCAATAACTTGGTCGATCAAATTTTGCTTGGCACGGGTTCAAAAGGGTTGGATTCATTGAAATGGATGGACCCACGACAAGTGGCGAGCATCATTGTTAATGAACACCCACAAATCCAAACCATTGTTTTATCGTATTTAGAACCGGATCAATCGGCTGAAATTTTGGCACAGTTTGCTGAACGTGACCGTTTAGACTTATTAATGCGCATTGCCAACCTTGAAGAAGTACAACCTTCGGCATTGGCTGAGTT
The DNA here is from genome assembly GCF_963875605.1 of Vibrio sp. V04_P4A5T148. Classification (NCBI taxonomy): domain Bacteria; kingdom Pseudomonadati; phylum Pseudomonadota; class Gammaproteobacteria; order Vibrionales; family Vibrionaceae; genus Vibrio; species Vibrio sp. V04_P4A5T148. Next base: position 97,999 of record NZ_CAWNMS010000091.1, on the reverse strand, counting down.
GAATGAAATCATGGAGAAACAATTTGCTGGTCAAGCGGGCGCGCAAGCGGCGAAAATTGGTGGCTTGAAAGCCGCGGCTGATATCATGAACTACCTTGATAACAATATCGAAGGCATCCTCATGGATCAGATGCGTGAGCAAGATGAAGACATGGCAACGCAGATCCAAGATCTGATGTTCGTGTTCGAGAACTTAGTCGAAGTGGACGACCAAGGTATTCAAAAATTGCTGCGTGATGTACCGCAAGATGTACTGCAAAAAGCACTGAAAGGTGCTGATGACGCATTGCGCGAGAAGATCTTCAAAAACATGTCAAAACGTGCAGCTGAGATGATGAAAGATGATCTGGAAGCCATGCCTCCGATTAAAGTATCAGATGTCGAAGCGGCGCAAAAAGAGATTCTGGCGATTGCACGTCGTATGGCCGACAGTGGCGAAATTATGCTGTCTGGCGGTGCAGACGAATTCTTATAATCTAACCCTGACTCAACAATAGGTAGCATTATGTCTGGAGAAAGAAAACGCGGCTTTTTACGTTTAGATGCAGACGCTAATATTGAACAAGCCAAAAAGTGGGGGTTGCCGGACTACGGCGCAGAGATCAATAAAAAAGCCAAAGAAACGGCAATGAACTACGACCCCGGTTGGATGCCAAGTTTTGATGAGCCAGTGGTCGAAGAGCCGCTGCAACTCAGCGAAGAAGAGATTGGCCAGATCAAACAAGGGGCTTATCAAGAAGGTTTGCACCAAGGCCAAGAAGCCGGATTCAAACAAGGTTATGAAAAAGGCAAAGAAGAAGGGCTGATTGCAGGACACCAAGAAGGTGTTGAGCAAGGCAAAACCGAGGGTGTTGCTGAAGGGCAAACCCTCATCCAGCAGCAGGTTGATATTTTCGTTGGTCTTGCCAATCAATTTGCTCAACCGCTAGAGTTGATGAATGCCCAAGTCGAAAAACAGCTGGTCGATATGGTTTTAACCTTGGTCAAAGAAGTCGTTCACGTTGAGGTACAAACCAATCCGCAAGTGATCTTAGATACCGTCAAATCGTCGGTTGAATCCCTGCCTGTATCTGGTCATGCCATCACATTAAAACTCCATCCAGAAGATGTTGAAGTGATTCATTCTGCTTATGGCGAAAAAGAGCTGGATTTCCGAAACTGGACATTGGTCAAAGAGCCGGCATTAAATCGCGGTGACGTCCAGATTGAAGCAGGTGAATCGAGTGTGAATTATCGAATGGAAGATCGCATTCGTAGCGTGTTGAAAAGTTTTTGTGGCACCAATCGTCACCAACAAGGTGATCAATAGTGTTGTCTCTTGCCGATCGCCTTAGTCAATATAAAACCGAAGGGTTAACCTGCCGCCCAATGGCATCCGGCAAACTGGTTCGTGTGGTTGGTTTAACCCTTGAGGCTACTGGTTGTAAAGCCCCCATTGGCAGCTTATGTAAAGTAGAAACCATGTCCGGAGAAATGGAAGCGGAGGTGGTCGGGTTTTCTGGTGATAGTCTTTACTTGATGCCCAGCGAACAGATAACAGGCGTATTGCCCGGAGCTAAAGTTACCCCAATGACAGGGGACGCTGGCCTACCAGTCGGGATGGAGCTGCTTGGACGGGTGATTGATGGTGTCGGTAATCCACTCGATGGGCTGGGGCCTATTTATACCGAAAAGCGCGCATCGTTTAATGCTGACCCCATCAATCCATTAGCTCGCAAACCCATAACAGAACCTCTGGACGTTGGCCTAAAAGCGATCAACGGTTTACTTACGGTGGGTAAAGGACAGCGGATTGGTTTATTTGCCGGTTCTGGTGTCGGTAAATCGGTAACGCTTGGCATGATGACTCGTGGCACAACCGCTCAAGTGGTGGTGGTGGGGCTGATTGGTGAGCGTGGCCGCGAAGTAAAAGAGTTTATAGAAGAGATTTTAGGCGTTGATGGACGTCAACGTTCAGTGGTGGTAGCCGCGCCTGCGGACTCCTCACCGCTGATGCGTTTAAAAGGCTGTCAAACCGCATTAGCGATTGCGGAATACTTTCGTGATCAAGGGTTAGATGTATTGCTACTAATGGACTCGTTGACTCGTTTTGCCCAAGCGCAACGTGAAATTGCGTTATCTGTGGGTGAGCCGCCAGCCACAAAAGGTTATCCGCCGTCGGTGTTTGCTAAACTGCCCGCCTTGGTTGAACGAGCGGGAAATGGCGGTCCTCACCAAGGATCGATTACCGCTTTCTTTACCGTGCTCACCGAGGGGGATGATCTACAAGACCCGATCGCTGATGCATCGCGAGCCATTCTTGATGGTCACATTGTTTTATCACGTGAAATGGCTGATGCCGGACATTACCCAGCGATTGATGTAGAGAAATCGGTCAGTCGTGTTATGCCACAAATCACCACCGATGAACATCTGTTGATGTCGAAAGCGGTGCGTCAAATACTCTCCATCTGCCGGAAAAATCAAGATCTCGTCTCTATCGGTGCTTACAAGCCGGGGACGGACCCTGCGATTGACAGTGCATTTACGCTAAAACCTAGGCTGGATGAATATTTGCAGCAAGGGATGAAGGATTCGGTTCCTTACGACATGTGCGTCAATATGCTCAAGCACGTTTTGCAAGTGGGGTAATCGATGGATAACGCACTCGAGTTTCTGCTTGACCAAGCCAAAGACAAAGAAGAAAAAGCCGTGATGGCGTTATCTAAATCGCGTGATGAGTTAGAGAGTTATTACAAGCAGTTAGCGCAGATTGAACAATACCGACTGGATTATTGTCAGCAGCTTATGGAGCGCGGCATGTCGGGTTTGACGGCGAGCCAATATGGACACTTAAACCGATTTCTTACCCAGTTAGATGAAACCCTTGTCAAACAAAGAGATGCAGAACAACACTTCAAAAATCAGGTAGAGAACTGCCAAGAGCATTGGATGGAAGTGAGAAAACAGCGACGCTCTTACGAATGGCTCATTGAAAAAAAACAGATAGAAGCGCAACGTCTGCAAGATAAACGAGAGCAGAAGCAGATGGATGAGTTTTCTACACTGCTCTTTAGCAGGCAACGTTCTAATCAACACAAGTTTTAAGCAACATAAGTTTTAATCAAAATAAGTTTTAAGTCACTGACGCCTCAAGTCGTCAACGTGTTCAATAAGATGGGTGTCATACTTTCTTATCGATATTGAAGGCTTGGCTCATTTCTTGCTTCTGACTAATCACGGAGTTCATTAGGTTAATCCACTGCGCCATCGTCAACAAATGATGAAACATGGCTTACTGGCCAATAATGAATCCGCGTCATCCTCTGTTTTTAGTGCGAGCATCATGGATATGAATGTAAATATTACAACACCATCCGACACCTCTAAAATGGCCAGCGTGAGTAAAGCAGGCTCTGATGCGGTGAGTGAAGGTTCTGAATCTCAAGGTTTTTTTGAAAAACTGACCGCCCTCATTATGGGTCGTAGCACTGAATCTTCGGCAGAAACCGACTTTAAGGCGCTGGATGAGGGAGCTGTGCTCACCGATGACGTAGCAGCCCAAAGTAGCGATGCCTTGTTAGATAAAGAACTTGGTGAGGCATTGAGTGAAGAGGCCGATGTTGATACCGTGCAAACAAAATCACCCCCTTCAGCAGAGGTTGATGACTCCGCTCTTCAGCTGAAAACTGCACAGGTTATGAGCGATGGCGATGAAATCCTTGGCCGTTTAAATAGCGCCAATCAAGCACTTGCTGACCAAAACGGCAAAACCTTGCCACAAAACACTCATCCGGTAGACGTGCAAATCGACGACAACGCAGGTGACTCCTCGGATCAAGTGGAGCAAAAAGCGCCAGCGGCTGCGCAAATATCAGCACAGGATGCATTCGCTAAACCCACTACTGAACCAGTAGCACCGACGTCAGTGAATGAGCAAGCTCCATTATCTGATCAGCACATCACGGAACAAGATGCAGAGCGTGTGCTGCCTATTCAGCAGGACAAAGAGCGTTTGATTGCTGCGGAAGGTTCACCTACGGCATCAAGCTTAAACGCAGAGACTGAAGAGAATGGTGAACTCATCCTGCCGGAATCAGTCCGAAAATTCATTCAGCCGCCTCAAGATACAAAGTCAGTGCAAGCAAGCGCTTTGTCGCAAGCGATAGAAGATGAGGCCACTTTACTTGCCACAACTGAAGTTGGCGATGCAGCAGTTAACGCGGTGGAAAAAAGTGACAACGCCATGCCCATAGAGCCATCACCTTTGGTTGAAGCGCAAGCACTTGATTCACAATTGACGACAAATTTAGCAGAGGGCAAGCTACCACTTTCCCCATCCCCATCGGCGAATACACCTCAAACCGATTCGGAAAATGATCTACAAGGGCTGCCCACAGAGGCGTTATTGACTGTCGCTGCCATTCCTTGGGCGAACACAGTTATTGCCGAAGGGCAAGCATTACCTCTAGATGTGGCACAAAGTGAAACGGTCCTCAAGGGTAAAAATACGCCGGTTTCATTAGCCCATTCTGTTCAGCAAGCCTTAGCTCAGCAACAATCTCAAACCATGCAGGCTGCCGTGGCGGCAGACAAAGCCGCACTAGCATCGTCACCTCTTGTGACAGCAAGCAATGAGTTATCCAATGTACAAATACAACAGTTAGCGAGTGCGGCCGCGATACCAGCTGCAACCCATGCTGAATTTCCACTCAACCCCGCGCTATTCAAAGCCGGATTAGGCGCGAAAGCGTTATCGGGTGTGAATGATGCAGGGTCGGCTCAAGAGCAAAAAGAGGGCACATTAACGCAGCAGCTTTCGAGTGCTTTGGGGCAACATGGTTTGAACGCGACGCAGAGCCGTGCTGACAACTTGCAAGCCGCGCAACAGCCTCCTTTGTTGCTTAACCGAGAAATGGCCAGTGAGCAAATGGCGGAACGGCTGCAAATGATGATGTCGAAAAACCTTAAACATGTCGATATTCGCTTAGATCCACCGGAATTGGGGCGTTTACAAATTCGTATGAATATGAATGGTGATCATACGACGGTTCATTTTACGGTCGCTAACCATCAAGCACGTGATGTGATTGAACAATCTATGCCAAGGCTACGAGAAATGTTGGCACAACAAGGTGTGCAGTTGGGTGAGACCTCTGTCCAACAACAGAGCGCTGGTCAGCAACAAGCGCGCTACACTGCCGACGGGGATGCCCAATCTGGTCAATTAGCGCGCAACGGAAGCTATTTAGACGAAGAAAACCTTGATACAGACGTCAAACTTGATTTGAATGTCGCATCAAAGCGTGATGGAATCAGTTATTACGCTTAAACTAATATTAAAAATAACGACATAGAGAACATTATGGCCGATGAAGAGTTAGGCGCGGAAGCCCCCAAAGGGAAGAAAAAACTGCTGATTATCATTATTGCTGCCGTAGTGTTACTGCTTGGTGGTGGTGCAGCTTTCTTTTTGATGAGCGGAGATGAGGGTGAAGCCACGAGTGAGCAAGCCCCCGCAGCGCAGCAAGCTTTGCCAACGGATCCTGTGGCTTACGTTAATATTGCACAGCCGTTTGTGTTTAACGTCACGGGTGATAAGAAAGATCGTTTGGTGCAAATCAAAGTACAGTTGATGGTGCGGGGTTCTGAAAATGAAAGCCTTGCACGTTACCATTCACCTTTAGTGGAAAGCTCTTTACTGGCCACTTTTGCGTCTGCCACTGTGGAACAGCTTCGTAGCCCTACCGGGCGAATTGAGCTGAGAGATAAGGCGACCGATGACATTAAAGCGGCACTCACTAAAGCGGTTGGGCAACCTGTGATCGAAAAAGTGTTGTTTACTGATTTTGTAATGCAGTAGGTGAGAAGTGACTGATTTATTAAGCCAAGACGAAATTGATGCCCTGCTTCATGGTGTAGACAGTGTTGATGAGGCGGAAGACGATGACGATGTTGCCGATAAATCGGCGATTAACTTTGACTTCTCTTCACAAGACCGTATCGTCCGTGGGCGCATGCCTACGCTGGAGCTTATCAACGAACGTTTTGCTCGTCACATGCGTATTAGTTTGTTCAACATGCTGCGTAAAACGGCTGAAGTGTCGATCAACGGCGTACAGATGATGAAGTTTGGTGAATACCAAAATACGCTTTATGTTCCGACTAGTTTGAACATGGTGCGTTTTCGTCCGTTAAAAGGGACCGCGTTGGTCACGATGGAAGCGCGTTTAGTCTTCATTTTGGTGGAAAACTTTTTTGGTGGCGATGGCCGTTTCCACGCTCGAATTGAAGGGCGCGAATTTACGCCAACAGAACGTCGTGTCATTCAATTACTGTTAAAAATTGTTTTCGGTGACTACAAAGAAGCTTGGTCACCGGTGATGGGCGTTGAGTTTGAATATTTGGATTCAGAAGTGAACCCAAGTATGGCTAACATCGTTAGCCCAACGGAAGTGATCGTAGTGAGCTCGTTTCATATCGAAGTCGATGGCGGCGGCGGCGATTTCCACGTGGTCATGCCTTATTCGATGGTTGAACCCATTCGTGAGTTACTCGATGCGGGTGTCCAGTCGGATAAAATGGAAACTGATGTGCGTTGGAGTTCTGCACTGCGCGAAGAGATCATGGATGTACCCGTCAATTTCCGAGTCAATTTATTAGAACAAGACATTTCATTGCGTGACTTAATGGATCTACAAGTAGGCGATATCATCCCAATTAAAATGCCCAAAAACGCAACGATGTTTGTTGAAGAGCTGCCTACTTACCGAGTGAAAATGGGCCGCTCTGGTGAAAAACTGGCGGTTCAAGTCTCTGAAAAAATTAAACGCCCTGATGTAGTAAAAACGGATCTCGCCTTTTTAGGCAAAGACATCATGTCTGAATTTGAAGATGATGACGAAGAAGATAACGAAGAATAATAGAGTAGGTAACGAAGATGGAACCAAGTGACGACCAAAGATTGGCAGACGAATGGGCAGCCGCATTAGGGGAAGACCCGTCCGCGCCTAGTATTGATGTAGATGAAATTCTGGCCGCGCCTCTTGATGAATTGAAAGACACTTCACCACCGATCACCGAAGATGAGCGCCGCAAACTTGATACGATCATGGACATTCCGGTGACCATTTCGATGGAAGTGGGACGTTCGAAGATCAGCATTCGTAACTTACTGCAATTGAACCAAGGCTCGGTGGTTGAGCTTGATCGCATCGCGGGTGAGTCATTGGATGTGATGGTGAACGGAACCTTGATTGCTCATGGAGAAGTGGTAGTGGTTAACGATAAATTCGGTATTCGTTTAACCGATGTAATCAGCCAGACTGAGCGTATTAAAAAGCTGCGTTAGCATAACGTCAGTTTACGAAAAAGAAGTATTTGGATGAAAAAACTGATCGGTTTATTGCTCTGTTCAAGCCAGGCGATGGCAGCGCCGAATGATCACTTAGATTTAGCGACCACTTTCGGGTCGCTTTTGTTCGTTATTGCGCTAATTCTCTTTTTGGCTTGGGTGTTAAAACGCATGCGAGTGCCCACGTTCGGTAATCAAAAAGGGCTGAGCATTGTACGTCAACTGCCCGTGGGTACTAAAGAGCGTATCGTTATTGTGCAAGCGGGAGAAGAACAATTTCTCGTCGGAGTCACGTCACAATCCGTCCAATTGATCGCAAAATTAGATGCCCCACTCAAACAGGAGGAGGCTGAGGTCAGTCCGTTTGCCGGTCAACTGACTCAGCTGCTAAAGAAAAATGACAAGAAATAGTCGCACGGCCTCATTGGGTTACCTTGGTCATCTATGGCATCTTTCTATGTTGCTGGTGGCATTATTGTTTACCCCGTTTGCGTTTTCAGAGCAAGAGTTAGCCACACCAATTCCTTCCAGCGCCGTAGGCGCAGAAACGGTGACAGTAACGGCGATGAATAAAGACAGTGGCGCCTCTAAAACGATAGCCGCTGGTAGCGTCAGTGGTGGTGGCGGTATTCCAGCATTTACCATGACGACCAATTCAGATGGCAGTCAAGATTACTCGATCAATCTACAAATTTTAGCCTTGATGACCATGTTGGGTTTTTTGCCTGCCATGGTCATTTTGATGACTTCCTTTACACGTATCGTGATTGTGATGTCGATCTTGCGCCAGGCAATGGGCCTGCAACAAACGCCGTCAAACCAAGTAATTATCGGCATCGCTATTTTTCTCACTTTTTTCATTATGTCACCAGTCATCAACGCCATTAATGAGCAAGCTGTGCAGCCATATCTCAATGAGCAGATGACGGCGCGTCAAGCGTTTGATACGGCTCAAGAGCCACTAAAAGCTTTCATGCTGAAACAGACGCGAGTCAAAGATTTAGAAACCTTTGTTGAGATATCGGGCTCTGACGCAACCAATCCTGAAGATGTCTCGATGGCGGTGCTGATCCCTGCGTTCATCACCTCGGAGCTAAAAACGGCGTTTCAAATCGGCTTTATGCTCTTTTTACCCTTTTTAATCATTGATTTAGTGGTGGCGTCTGTTTTGATGGCGATGGGTATGATGATGCTTTCGCCGATGATCGTCTCGCTGCCTTTTAAACTCATGCTGTTTGTACTAGTGGATGGATGGAACTTGATCCTCTCAACGCTAGCCGGCAGTTTTGCTTTATAGCGGGGGCGCGAATGACTCCTGAAGTCTTTGTTGAGCTGTTTCGAGACGCACTGTGGATGGTGCTTATCATGGTGTGCGCCATCATCATCCCGAGTTTGTTGATTGGCTTAGTGGTCGCCATTTTCCAAGCCGCGACCTCAATTAACGAACAGACGTTGAGCTTTTTACCGCGTCTCATTGTGACGTTACTGGCACTGATGTTCTTTGCCCATTGGATGACGCAGATGTTGATGGAGTATTTCTTCTCTATCGTTGAACGGCTACCACAGGTGCTGTACTAGGAGCTTGAATGGAGTACCCAACAAGCCTCGTTTTAGAGTGGATTGCTAGCTATTTTTGGCCCTACACTCGTATTTCCGCCATGCTGATGGTGATGTCAGTCACTGGGGCCCGCTTTGTTCCGACCCGAGTGCGGCTCTACTTAGGTTTGGCGATTACCTTCGCCGTGATGCCCGCGATTCCTGCCGTTTCAGAGACCGTTGAACTACTTTCATTTAAAGGTTTTTTGACCACCTTTGAGCAGATTATTATTGGCGTTGCAATGGGCATGATCACCCAGTTTATAATCCAAACCTTTGTTATGCTTGGCCAAATATTGGGTATGCAAGCCAGCTTAGGTTTTGCTTCAATGGTCGACCCCGTAAACGGACAAAACACCCCTCTGCTTGGTCAACTGTTTATGTTTTTAGCGACCTTGTTCTTCTTAGCAACCGATGGTCATTTAAAGATGATCCAACTGGTGGTATTTAGTTTTAAAACCTTGCCTATTGGCGATGGGGCATTAACGACCGTGGATTTTCGTGAGCTTGCATTGTGGCTGGGAATTATGTTTAAAGTGGCGCTGAGTATGTCTCTTTCTGGCATCATTGCGCTATTAACCGTCAACTTATCATTTGGTGTGATGACTCGTGCAGCCCCTCAGCTCAACATTTTCTCGTTAGGTTTTGCGTTTGCGCTTTTGGTCGGCTTGTTACTCTGTTGGTATATTTTAGGCGGCCTGTATAGTCACTACGAACTATTCTGGTTAGAAGGCGAGCAACAAATTTGTCGCCTTATCCGTATTAACTGTTAGGAGGCGCGTTTGGCAGAGTCAGACGGTCAAGAACGTACCGAAGACGCCACGCCCAAGCGATTGGACGAGGCGCGAAAAAAAGGTCAGGTCGCTCGTTCAAAAGAGTTAGCGTCCGTTTCGGTACTGGTGGTGGGTGCGATTGCATTGATGTGGTTTGGCGAATCGTTAGCCCGAGCTTTATACGCTTTGATGGGTCGAATCTTCAACTTAAGCCGAGAAGAAGTGTTTGATCTCGGAAAGTTGTTTGATATTGCGGCTGGCTCTCTTGCGACCCTGATATTGCCACTCTCGCTTATCTTAATCACGTTATTTATTGCTGCATTAATTGGCGCGGCTGGCATTGGTGGAATTAACTTTTCTGTCGAAGCTGCGATGCCAAAGCCCTCCAAAATGAACCCGCTCAGTGGCTTAAAACGTATGTTCGGTTTGCAAAGTTGGGTTGAGTTATTTAAGTCCATTTTAAAAGTACTGCTTGTTTCTGGCGTTGCTTTTTATCTGATCAATGCATCGAAAGAAGATCTATTTCAACTGAGCATGGATGTCTATCCACAAAATATTTTCCATGCGCTCGATATCTTACTCAACTTCGTGTTGCTGATCAGTTGTTCTTTATTGGTCGTGGTCGCCATCGATATCCCATTCCAAATCTGGCAGCACGCTGACCAATTAAAAATGACCAAGCAAGAAGTAAAAGACGAATACAAAGATACGGAAGGAAAACCTGAGGTTAAAGGCCGAATTCGGATGTTGCAGCGTGAAGCGGCCCAGCGGCGGATGATGGCGGAAGTGCCACAAGCGGATGTAATCATCACCAACCCAGAACACTTCTCAGTTGCGCTGCGCTATAAACAAAATACGGATAAAGCACCGATTGTGGTGGCTAAAGGCGTCGATCACATGGCGATGAAAATTCGTGAAGTAGCACGTGCGCATGATATACACATCATCCCCGCACCGCCTTTGGCTCGAGCGCTTTATCACACAACCGATCTTGAGCAGGAGATCCCCGACGGGCTTTTCGTGGCGGTTGCGCAGGTACTGGCTTATGTCTTTCAGCTTAAGCAGTATCGTAAACGCGGTGGCCAAAGACCCAAACTCGATGAGAATAACATGCCGATTCCACCGGATTTACGACATTAATCCTCATCGTTATGCTGGAGCAAAAGCGTTGATGCTGAAGTTAGCGTCAGTTTAAATCACTTATCAGGAATAGAAAGCAGCACCAATACCGCGCCATGCCCGCCAAATTCAAGGGGGGCTTGATGAAATGCCATCACATCAGGATGTTGAGCGAGCCAGAGAGGAACTTTTTGTTTGAGAATGTGTTTACCGATCCCATGTTGGACACAAGCGCAGTGAATATTTTCTTTCACACAATAAGCAACCATCGCCCCGAGCTCTCGTTTCGCTTCTTGCTGTGTCATGCCGTGCATATCCAAAAACACATCCGGCACATAGACGCCACGTCTTAACCGTTTAACTTCATATTTCGACACATCATCACGAGCATAGCGCGTCGGGCCTTCATCGCTGAGTTTTGGTATAAACTCATCGGAAAAATAAAATTCGGTATCGCTGGCTTCCCGCGCAATACGGCGGATTTCTTTTTGTTTGGGGTTTCTGTTTGGCGGCTGGATTATGGTATCCTGTCGCAACTTTTTAACGCCCTTTACTGCATCCCGAAACAAGTCGAAAGCGTCATCGTGTTCGGTCTCTTTTTGGCTCATTGGGTTTGGTCATTTTCTAACAGATCGATATTGGCAGTATTGTAGCGCTTTTCGGAGGCAATTTTGGATAAGATTTTTGTAGAAGAGGCGGTTTCTGAACTTCACACGCTTCAAGATATGATTCGTTGGACGGTCAGCCGTTTTAATGCCGCCAACTTATTTTATGGTCATGGGACCGATAATGCGTGGGATGAAGCCGTTCAGCTAATCCTACCGACACTCTATCTTCCGATTGATGTTCCTCCGCATGTACTGAATTCTCGTTTAACAGGCAGCGAACGTCTGCGTATTGTTGAACGGGTGATTAAGCGCATTAATGAACGTACTCCTATCGCCTATTTAACCAATAAAGCCTGGTTCTGTGGCCTTGAGTTTTATGTGGATGAGCGAGTACTGGTGCCACGTTCACCGATTGGCGAATTGATTGAAGCGCAGTTCCAACCTTGGTTGATCGACGAGCCTGTACGCATTATGGATTTGTGTACTGGCAGCGGTTGCATCGCCATTGCGTGCGCCCACGCTTTCCCTGATGCTGAAGTGGATGCGATTGATATCTCAACCGACGCACTGCAAGTGGCAGAGCAAAATATTCAAGATCACGGTATGGAGCAACAAGTTTTCCCGATCCGTTCCGATCTATTCCGTGATTTGCCAAAAGAGAAATATGACCTAATCGTGTCGAATCCACCGTATGTGGATCAAGAAGATATGAATAGTTTGCCCAAAGAGTTCAAACACGAACCAGAACTCGGCTTAGCCGCTGGTACCGATGGTTTGAAATTGGTGCGTCGTATTTTGGCCAATGCGGCGGGGTACCTCACTGATAACGGTATTTTGATCTGTGAAGTGGGCAATTCGATGGTGCATATGATGAACCAATACGACCACATTCCGTTTACTTGGCTTGAGTTTGAAAATGGTGGGCATGGCGTATTCATGCTAACTCGCCAGCAGTTGGTTGATTGCGCTAGCGACTTTGCGCTTTATATCGACTAATGCCGTACGCATAAAAAAACGCCAGCCACAGTGCTGGCGTTTTTTTATCCATTAGAAAAATACACATTGCTTTATTTTGGGGCTTTACATCATTTCGTAATAAAGCCACTATGAATCCACGAACAATAGAATGAAGCGGTGATAGGGAGCATGTCGCTCTGTGTCATCAATATTGAGGAAGTAATGGCAGGAAACAGTATCGGACAACATTTTCGGGTGATGACATTCGGAGAAAGTCACGGTATCGCACTAGGATGTATCGTCGACGGATGCCCTCCGGGCTTAGAAATTACAGAAGCTGACTTACAGATAGACCTAGATCGTCGCCGTCCTGGCACATCTCGCTATACAACGCAGCGCCGTGAAGCGGATGAAGTCAAAATTCTTTCTGGTGTATTTGAGGGGAAAACCACAGGTACATCGATTGGTCTATTAATTGAAAATACCGACCAACGTTCAACCGATTATTCAGACATTAAAGACAAGTTTCGCCCCGGTCATGCCGATTATACCTACCATCAAAAATATGGCATTCGCGACTATCGTGGTGGTGGCCGTTCATCAGCACGTGAGACAGCGATGCGAGTGGCAGCGGGAGCCATTGCGAAGAAATATCTCAAACAAGAATTTGGGGTTGAAATTCGCGCTTACTTGTCACAAATGGGTGATGTTTGTATCGATAAAGTGGATTGGAATGAAATTGAGAATAACGCCTTTTTCTGTCCAGATGCAGACAAAGTGGCGGCATTCGACCAACTGATCCGTGATTTGAAAAAAGAAGGTGATTCGATCGGTGCAAAGATTCAAGTTGTCGCGACAAACCTGCCTGTTGGTTTAGGTGAGCCGGTATTTGATCGTCTAGATGCGGATATTGCGCACGCTTTGATGAGCATTAATGCGGTGAAAGGGGTTGAGATTGGTGACGGTTTTGATGTCGTGCAGCAAAAAGGCAGCCAGCATCGAGATCCTCTAACACCGAACGGCTTTCGCTCAAATCATGCCGGCGGTATTTTAGGCGGTATTTCGACTGGGCAAGATATTGTTGCCAGTATTGCGCTTAAACCCACGTCAAGTATTACAGTACCTGGCGATACCATTACTCGCACGGGTGAACCCACACAACTTATCACGAAAGGTCGCCATGATCCTTGCGTTGGTATTCGCGCTGTGCCCATTGCCGAAGCAATGCTGGCGATTGTGTTGATGGACCACTTACTTCGTCATCGCGGGCAGAATTTTGCGGTTCAAACCGAAACGCCTAAAATCTAATCCAGCATAACCGAATTAAAATGAAAAGCGCCCTTCTTGTTAGGGCGCTTTTGTTTTAAGCAATTTTCTGTTTGACCAATTTCCGCGGCTGAATGAATTTTTTATCGAAACAAGTCAGCTAACTAACTAAATATCTAACATCGGAATATCTAACATCGGATTGTGGTTAATGAATCTGATTTTCAGCATCAAGCTGGAAAGAAGGCAAACGCCATTTAAAACGCACTGCCGCCATACGCAATAAATAACCCACAATAAGCGTTACTATCGTGCTGGTGACATCATTGATGCCGAATGCGAGTAAGGTTAAATAAAGCCCTGAAGCGACTAATGAAACCGAAGCGTAGAGTTCTTCATGCAGTACCAGTGGCGTTTGTCTGCAGATTAAATCGCGTAATAACCCACCAAACACCCCAGTGACCAACGCAGAAACCATACAAATGCCGGGATGCAAACCCATGCCCATTGCGACTTTTGTGCCTATGATACTGAACACAATTAGCCCCAATGCATCTAAACGAATGAACAACCCTTTGAGTTTGATTACCCATTTAGCTAAGCCAGTGGTGAGAACGCCTGCGATACAGGTAATGGCTAAAAACTCCGGATTCTTCACCCAACCTAGCGGATAATGGCCGAGTAAAATATCCCTCACCGTACCGCCTCCAATCGCAGTGGCACTCGCTACTAACATCACACCGAACCAATCCATTTTTCGACGGCCTGCACTCAATGCGCCAGTCATCGCTTCGGCAGTAATACCAATAATATATAAAACACTGAGCAACATAATGCGGTACTCCGACAGCACTTCCTTAGGTATATAAGAACCGAGAAAGCGGTTGAACTTAAAAATGGAGGCGCAAGTGTAGTAGTAAAGTCAGGCGATGGCGAATGAGATTTTATGCCAAGAAACCGTTTGACCGATTAATAAAACTAATGAAGTGGGGCGATTGAATGGCTTTACCTGACTACAGAAAAATAAGAGAATGCGTTGAGAAATTTTTGCCTGCATGACTGAGCGATGACACATCACTACCAAGACTTGATCTCCCTGTTCAATGACACTTTTTTTGAGCCATTCAATACGCGTTTAGAGCTCGGTGGTGATGAGCCGATTTACTTGCCTGCTGATGCGCAAATCAATCATCACCGCATCATTTTCGCACGGGGATTTTTTGCCTCGGCACTGCACGAAATCGCGCATTGGTGCGTCGCCGGCCCTGAACGGCGATTGATGGAAGATTTTGGCTATTGGTATCAACCAGACGGGCGAACCGCGCAAGTCCAAGCCGAATTTGAAAAAGTAGAGGTTCGCCCTCAAGCGTATGAGTGGATTTTATCGGTCAGTGCTGGCTTTCCTTTTACTGTAAGTTGTGACAACCTACACGGCGATTTTGAACCAGACCGCATCGCCTTTATGACTCAGGTACATCGTGAGGTAGTCGCTATCTTACAGGTTGGGCTTCCACCCCGAGTGAAGATGCTGTCAGATGCATTACGTGCTTTTTATGGTACGACAGAATTAAGGCTAGAGCACTTTATTATCAGGTAACTAGCTAAATAATAAGAGAAAATGAGAGTTGTATGATTATTGGATTTGAAGAAAAACTGCTGGAAATGATTGATGCACGTATTGCGACGGCATCGGACGATGAATTGTTTGCGGGTGGTTATTTGCGAGGTCATATTTCTTTGTCTGCAGCCGCGTGTGAAGATGAAGGAATTGACGATCTATCTCTGTTTAAAGCACGAATTGAGCAAAGCCTAGAGCAAGCGCGCACAGAGCTTACGCCTGCCGACCGCGTGATTGTGTTCGATTTATGGACCGAGCTTCACAACCAAGCTTAAGATGAGCACACTTAACTCATTCGAATTCTTTGAATGAGTCCGTAAAATTTTTATGGTTGTTGTTAATTTGTGCGATCGCTATGCTTAAGCCATATTCGGACACACAAGGGCAACACCATGAAAGTCATCGCATTTGGAGCATCAAACAGCTCAACTTCAATCAATAAAGCATTGGCCACTTACACCGCTCACCTCATTGAAGGTGCAGACGTGGTGGTGCTTGATATTAACAACTATACCGTTCCTATGTTTAGCGAAGATCTTGAAAAAGAGCTTGGTCAAGCCGAAGGTGCTCAAGCTTTTCTGCGTGACCTTGCTCAAGCGGATGCGTTTGTTATCTCTTTTGCTGAGCATAATGGTCACTACCCAGCGGCGTACAAAAATTTATTTGACTGGGCAACACGCATTGACCGTGAACTATTCAAAGGTAAACCTGCTGTTTACCTAGCCAGCTCTCCTGGTCCTGGTGGCGCGCAATCGGTTTTGGCGGCGGCAAATAATTCTGCTCCTTATTTTGGTGGTAATGTAAAAGCGTCTGTCTCGGTACCGAGTTTTTATGACAATTTTGACTTGGCCACGGGTCAAGTGACTAACCCAGAAGTGGCGGCACAATTGAAAGACGCGGTTGCGAAGCTCGTATAGTTTTCTTGTCTCGTTTTAAGTTCGTCTCACGTTAAGTTTCACGCCTTTTCGCGTGAAAAAGTGAGCATTAAAAAAGCCTTGCTGGATAAGCAAGGCTTTTTTCTATGATGGGTTTTATCGAGGAGTACGTTCGGTGATGGCTTTGCCTTTTTTGAGTTTTCTCACCCACATTCGACTTGGATGAAGCGTTTCGAGTACATCAACAGCAAGTGGTAGCGGATCGCCATTCATTTGTGAAGCCAGCAACTCAGCCATTAATGGCGCAGAACTTAGTCCTCGCGATCCTAGCCCGAGCATGCAGTACAAATGAGGATAGTGAGCCACAGATGGAGTCTGTTGCGGATCTTGGTACGTTAACGGCTGGTAGTCGAGTTTGATCTGTTCAAAGTTGCCCACATTCCCGACAAACGGCAAATGATCGCGGCTGACACAGCGAACGCCTTGGCGAGATTGATTGCTAGATGTATCGACTTGCTGTGTCCAGTTTTGGTCGTTAATACAACGGGTTAAGCGTTGTCCATTCTCTTGCTGCGCCGCCGCATCGAATGCTTGGTTGATTTGACTTCGGTCATAGCTTGCGCCAATGCAGTGCTGTTGACTGTTGGGGTTGTGCGGTGTCATATAGCCGTCGTAACACAACACGCTGCTCAGCTTTTGCAATGTTTCTGAGGTTGGAATATGGCTCACTTGTCCTTTCACTTTTCCAAGTGGCAACGCTTGAGTTTGCTCGAAATGGTCAAATTGATGACCGTTTGCAATGACCACACACTGATGGTGCTTTTCGCTACCATTAACACTTAATGTCCACTGCCGCTGTATTTCATCCCAGCGCAAAGACTCCACCTCGTGATTGAAATAGGCGTTGAATCGCTCACTTTGGCTTAATTGGTCAAACAGGCCTTGTGTCAGTTGAGCAGGGCAAAGCCATCCTCCGAGTGGGTAATGTAAGCTGACCATGTCAGTCGGTAAGCCGACGTTTTGTAACGTTGCTTGTTGATCGCAGTAGTGCATTAGCTGAGGGTTAAATTTCCCTTCAAGCATCGCCATCTGTTTTTGGGTCGATTTTTCATCCCACATCAATTGGGTCACACCACACCAATCATGATCAAAAGGGACGGTTTGCGCCATTTGCTCAACAAATTGCCGAGCAAACAGAAAAGCGGGCGCAAAAACACGCGATACACCACTGTGGTCTTTATTCAGCAGTGGGTAAACCGCACCTTGTCGGTTACCTGAAGCACCTTGAGCGGCTTTATCATCAGCGCAATACAGGCTGACATTGATACCGCGGCGATTGAGCATTTTAGCTAATGTGGCACTGGCAATGCCGCCACCGATGATCGCCACGTCGGTAACATTGGTCGTCGGCGCAATCGCAAACCAAGGTTTTATATTGCTGTACGGCGTTTTGTGTTCCAGTTGACCAGCAATCATCTCTCTTTTGGTGCCAAAGCCTTTCACTTTTTTCATCGAAAAGCCTGCTTCTATCAATCCGCGTCGTACAAAACCTGCGGCGGTAAAAGTGGCGCACGTGGCTTTGTGTTTCGCCAGTTTGGCCATATTCTCAAACAGCGTTTGATTCCACATTTCAGGGTTTTTACTGGGAGCAAAACCATCCAAAAACCATGCGTCTACCACGCCTTGCTCAGTCGTGGGAACTTGCGGCATACACTCTTTGATATCACCGAACCAAAGATCAAGGGTAATGGCGCCATCATCAAGAACAATGCGATGACATTCTGGTACTGCAATCGGGTAGTGTTGTTGAAGCTTTTTCGCATAAGTCGCTAATTCAGGCCACGCTTGGTGCGCTGTTATCAAGTCGTGTTTATTGAGCGGATATTTTTCAAAACTGATAAAATGCAGCGCTTGCAATGGCGCATTTGGGTTTTGTTGCCTAAACGCATCAAATTCTTGCCATACAGCGAGAAAATTTAACCCAGTGCCAAACCCCGTTTCGGCAATGACGAATCGTTTTTGGTCATATTGGTGCCATCTTTGTGGTATATGATTTTGGGAAAGAAACACGTAACGCGTCTCTTCTAGGCCGTTAACGTTGGAAAAGTAAACGTCATCGAATTGGTCGGAAACGGGTGTGCCCGCTTCATTCCAACCCAGTGTTGCGTTGGTTATGCTGGTCATAATGGTGTAATTCTGTGAAATCGGGCGATATATAGCTCGAGATTGTACGAATTTCTGGGAAAGCTGACCACTTTTGTTATTCTTCTTAGTTATTATCTAAGCGAATTTTGAATTATAGGAATGTCACATGAAACGAGTCGTAATCACCGGTATGGGTATTGTTTCAAGTATCGGTAACAACGTCGAAGAAGTTTTAGCGTCTCTAAAAGCAGGCAAATCAGGTATTACCGCTTCTGAGCAGTTCAAAGAGAACGGTTTACGCTCTCAAGTGTGGGGTAGCCTGAAAATGAACCCTGCTGACCATATTGATCGCAAACAGATGCGTTTTATGGGTGATGCGGCCGCGTTTGCATACCTATCAATGGAACAAGCGATTGCCGATTCAGGTTTAGCACCAGAGCAGGTCTCTAATGACCGCACTGGTATTGTGGCTGGTTCTGGCGGTGCGTCGTCGTATAACCAAGTTATTGCTGTCGACACATTGCGCACAAAAGGCGTGAAGCGCGTTGGTCCTTACATGGTTCCACGTACTATGTCTTCGACTGTTTCAGCCTGTCTTGCTACGCCATTTAAAATCCGTGGCGTCAACTACACCATGAGCTCCGCTTGTGCGACGTCGGCTCACTGTATTGGTCACGCAATGGAACTTATCCAATTGGGTAAGCAAGATGTTGTGTTTGCAGGTGGTGGTGAAGAGCTCGATTGGTCTTTAACTATGATGTTTGATGCAATGGGTGCGTTGTCAACTAAGTACAACGAAACACCAGAAAAAGCGTCACGTACTTACGATGCTGACCGCGATGGTTTCGTGATTTCAGGCGGCGGCGGCATGGTTGTGGTTGAAGAGCTTGAGCATGCACTGGCTCGCGGCGCAAAAATTTACGGTGAAATCGTCGGTTACGGTGCGACATCCGATGGCTACGACATGGTGGCTCCATCAGGTGAAGGCGCTGTGCGTTGCATGAAGATGGCAATGCAAGCGGTAGATAGTGTGGATTATGTCAATACACATGGTACTTCCACACCTGTCGGTGATGTAAAAGAGTTGGGTGCCATTCAAGAAGTGTTCGCTGGCAACAGCCCAGCTATCTCGGCAACAAAAGCAATGACTGGCCACGCATTGGGTGCGGCAGGTGTGCATGAAGCCATCTACTCTACCTTGATGCTTCACCACGGCTTTATCGCGCCAAGCATCAACATTGACAATTTAGATCCAGCGGCTGATGGCCTTGATATTGTGACCGAAATGCGCGAGCAAGAGCTAACCACTGTGATGTCTAACAGCTTTGGTTTTGGCGGTACGAACGCGACGCTAGTGATCAAAAAGTATCAAGGCTAATGAGCCTACACACCTCTAATAAAAAGGTTTCCAGAGCGGGTCAGCTTAGCTGATCGAACAGACGCAGACTCTGTCCCATGGAGAGCGGGACGGGATCCTTTTGTTCTGGGTTTTTGCCCGGTTTCCGTGAGGAGCCGGGCATTTTTATGGAAAGCGGGATTTCTTCTCGACAGTCTGTGCGCTTTTCTGCACAATTCCTTCAATTTCGAAAATTGTGAACTCCGCTATGAAAATCCTTATTGATGAAAACATGCCTTATGCTGAATCGTTATTTAGCCAGCTTGGTGAGGTGGTGTTGAAACCCGGTAGAAGCTTAACAGCTGATGATCTTATCGACGTTGACGCCTTGATGATTCGTTCTGTTACGAAAGTAAATCAAGCACTATTAGCGAAAGCCAATAAATTAAAGTTTGTTGGTACGGCGACGGCAGGTATGGACCACGTTGATCAAGCGCTTTTGGCTGAAAGAGGCATCTTTTTTACTGCCGCACCGGGGTGTAATAAGGTGGGAGTGGCTGAGTATGTTTTCAGTGTATTGATGGTGTTAGCACAGCAGCATGGTTTTTCTGCCTTAGAGAAAACCGTTGGCATTATTGGTGCTGGTCAAGTCGGCAGCTATTTAGCCGAGTGTTTAGCGGGGATTGGCATTAATGTGCTGCTCAACGATCCCCCAAAACAAGCACAAGGTGATTGCCGCGAGTTTACTCATCTTGATGTTTTACTTGATAAAGCGGATGTCATTACGCTGCATACACCCATTACTAAAAGTGGTGAATGGCCAACTCATCACTTGATTGATGAAGTTCGACTTGCCCAGTTGCGCAGTGATCAGATCTTGATCAACGCGGCTCGTGGCCCTGTGGTGGATAACCAAGCGCTGAAACAACGCCTACAGAAAAATGATGGTTTTATTGCCGCTTTAGACGTGTTTGAATTTGAACCTGAAGTGGATATGGAACTGCTGCCTTTGCTCGCCTTTGCGACGCCGCATGTGGCTGGCTATGGGTTAGAAGGTAAAGCCCGAGGCACGACCATGATTTTCAATAGTTTTTGTGAGTATCTTGGCGATGACCATTGCGCGAATGCCAGTAGTTTATTACCCGAGACTCCCATTGCCAAAGTGTATTTATCACGCGGTTGGGATGAGGAAACATTACACAGTTTAACCCAATTGATTTATGACGTACGCAAAGATGACGCCTTGTTTCGCCGTGAAATTGGCAAACCAGGTGCTTTTGATCAAATGCGTAAACTTTATTGGGATAGAAGAGAATATAGCGCGATGACTGTCGTCGGTAGTGAGTCGTGTGATCTCACTCCCTTAGCTAAATTAGGTTTTAAAACAGAGGTAACAAATGAGCCAAGAATTTAATATCGCTATTTTAGGAGCAACCGGCGCGGTTGGTGAAACCATGCTTGAAGTGCTCAAAGATCGCAAATTCCCCGTTGGTGAACTTTACCTACTTGCCAGTGAGCGTAGTGAAGGTAAATTCTACCGCTTCAATGGTAAGACCATACAAGTACAAAATGTTGAAGATTTCGATTGGTCACAAGTTCAGATTGCACTGTTTTCCGCTGGTGGTGAATTGTCCGCAAAATGGGCACCTATTGCCACAGAAGAAGGCGTGGTAGTCATCGATAACACCTCACATTTCCGCTATGAGTACGATATCCCACTTGTTGTGCCTGAAGTGAACCCTGAAGCGATTGCGGATTTCCGTAACCGCAATATTATTGCGAACCCAAACTGCTCAACCATCCAAATGTTGGTGGCGTTAAAGCCGATTCACGACGCTGTGGGTATCGAGCGAATTAACGTATCAACTTATCAGTCCGTATCAGGAGCTGGGAAGTCAGGCATTGATGAGTTGGCGGGACAAACCGCAAGGCTGTTAAACGGTGTTTCGGCCGATCCTGATGTGTTTAGCCAGCAAATTGCGTTTAACTGCATCCCACAAATCGACCAGTTTATGGATAATGGCTACACCAAGGAAGAGATGAAAATGGTGTGGGAAACGCAAAAAATATTCAATGACTCAACCATTATGGTCAACCCAACTTGTGTACGCGTGCCAGTTTTTTACGGCCATGCTGAGTCACTGCATATTGAAACACGCTTACCGATTGATGCTGAGCAAGTTATTGAGTTATTAGAGAAAACTGAAGGTATTGAAGTATTCAGCGGGAATGATTTCCCCACGCAAGTTCGCGATGCGGGAGGGAAGGATACGGTTCTTGTAGGGCGTATTCGCAACGATATCAGTCACCACAGTGGCATTAACATGTGGGTAGTGGCAGATAACGTGAGAAAAGGCGCTGCAACAAATGCGGTACAAATTGCGGAAGTGTTGATTCGAGATTATTTCTAATTCATACCTAAGTAAAAAGGCACTCCTTTCTCTTTACACAAAAAAGCCGAGTGATTGATTCACCCGGCTTTTTTATTATCGTCCAGCTCAAGGCTGAGAATGATGGCTATCTTTTTGACTTGTGCGCGTTAGGGTTCTGCTTGCAACTGCCGTCGGCACATTTACCATATAGATAAAGACTGTGATTGGTGAGCTGTACATTATATTGCTCGGCAATCTCTCTTTGGCGTTGTTCGATCACCTCATCTGAAAACTCAATCACTTCACCACAATCTAAGCACACTAAGTGGTCGTGGTGGTGTTGTGTTGAAAGTTCAAAAACGGATTTTCCACCTTCAAAATGGTGACGAGTGACAATACCCGCATCATCAAATTGGTTTAATACTCGATAAACAGTCGCAAGACCGATTTCTTCACCAAGATCAATCAATTTCTTATACAGTTCTTCAGCGCTGATATGTTGGCATTCAGGCTGCTGTAGTACTTCTAAAATTTTTAGCCTAGGAAGGGTAACTTTAAGACCTGCATCCTTGAGCGCTTGGTTATTATCTGACATACACTTTCCTGTTGATGATCTGCAGCAGTTAACAGAATTCATAATTGCGATCATTATAGGGGAGTCACTGCTAACAATAAACCACGAAGTTCAAAGGGTTACTTTATATTTGTCACAAAGCCGCGCAATATCACTGATATAACAGCTCTTACCAGTTACAATTGCGTAACATTTATTAGTGATTGAGTCGATAGGTTTAAAAGGTGAGCACGGAATGAATCACTCTTTAGCAAGATTTTATAAGCCAAATATTGTTAAGTGGGCGTTAAATAGCTGGCCCCCTTTTTGGGGCGCTGGTATCCACATTGATGAAATTAGTAGCGACTTCCGTCAGGTGAAAATGCGCCTAAAGCTGCGGTGGTGGAACAAAAATGCCAATCGCACTCAGTATGGTGGCAGCATTTTCTCTCTTACTGACCCTGTTTACTCGTTGATGTTAATGGGGATTTTGGGTGAGCAATATTACGTATGGGACAAAGAGGCCAGCATCAACTTTATCAAACCGGGCCATTCTGATTTGTATGCGGAGTTTCTGATAACGCAAGACCAACTGGATTCAATCTTAGTGAGCACGGCCAATGGGGATAAATGCTTTCCGGAATTTGTTATCCATGTTAAGGATGCCAAAGGCGAAGTGGTCTCTGAAGTGCAACGTAAATTGTACGTGCGCAAAAAACCTAAATATAGAGAAGAGAGTGATGCAGACAAAATGGTTACTTTTTGTGATCGCTAAGGCTGTTCGTTCTGCATTTGGCACAGCTCAATCCAAGCTTCGGCGGTGCGAGAAACGTACCGTTCCGCGTGCCATATTAATCCTAAGTGCCAATCAATACTGGGTGTCATCGGTTTGACTAAGACGCCTTCTCCTTGAATTCGTCGACAAAGTGGTTCGGGTAGAAAGGCAACGCCTACGCCACTTTTGACCAACGCGACTAAAAAATCCCATTGGCTACTGCGCGCTGCAACTTGTGGTGTAAATCCGTGTTGTAGGCAGAATGAGTGGATGTAGTCACTCAGCGTAAAATCATGGGTATAGAGGTAAAATGGCTCATTTTGTAGTTGCTCCCAACCGATAGCTTCTTGCTGCTTCCAAGGGGATGTATCAGGGAGTACGGCGCAAATGGGGTAACTGTCTAAGGAGAGTGACCGCAGATTGTCAATCGGATGAGGCGAAAGCATGGTGACGGCTACGTCAATTTCGCCATTGAGAATAGCTTGCTCTATTTTACGTCCGCCATACTCAACGATGGTGAGCTCTACATGAGGGTAGGTTTGACGGTATTGGCGGATCAGACCTGCGTAAAGGTGTCCAACCATTGGTGGAATACCGAGATGCAGTTGTCCCCGCTTTACCTGATTGAGATCGACCAATTCGGCTTCTAACTGAGACATCTGCGCTAAGATCTCTAGCGCTCTTTGATAGACAACCTCTCCTGCATCGGTAAGCCAGAAACGTCGACCTTCACGATGTAATAGTGGCTGTTCAATTTCCTGCTCTAGACTGCGGATCATCTTACTGATGGTGGGTTGGGTGACGAACAGTTGCTCGGATGCGCGGGTAAAGCTTTGTTGATTGACCAACTCAACAAAATAGCGCAGTGCTTTAATATCCATAATATCTCCTTTTTATCATTCCATTTTGGCATGAAAATGATAATAAAAAGTCATTTTACGATGGTTTTATGGCTTAATATAATGTGACTAATTTCACAAAACGGCATTAGTCTCATCATGCAAAGAATAAGAAACAGCCAAAGAGTAAAAAACAATCTGCAAACAGTGGTACAAGTTGCTGCGTTATCAATGATCTGGTTTTTGGCGGATTTTCTAGTCAGCACTTTTCATATTCCTTTACCAGCAAATTTAACGGGCATGCTATTGCTGTTAACTTTAGTGATTATGCGAGTTGTAAAAGTTGATTGGCTGCGCAAGGGAGCAACTTGGTTATTGGCGGAAATGCTGTTGTTCTTTGTACCAGCGGTCATTGCGGTCGTTAACTATCAAGAGTTAATGCAACAGCAAGGGTTACGAATTATGGCGGTACTTGTCATCAGTACCATCATGGTCATTGCTATTACTGCTTGGACCGTTGATAAAATGTATCGTTTAGAGCTGATATTAGCGCGTAGAAAAAGCAACCGGGCAATACGCCTAACCAAAGTGGAGCGTTCATCATGAGCTCACTACTTACCTCAACGCTGCTTGGTGTATTTTGCTTGCTGTTAACCTTGGCTTTTTACTATGGCAGCAAGTGCCTTTATCAACGTAAACGTTCTATTTTTTTAATGCCGCTGCTATTGGCCCCTATATTGTTAGTGGCTGTTGTGATGATCTTTCACATCCCTTACCAAACCTATATGGCAGAATCTCATTGGTTATTGTGGCTACTTGGTCCGGCGACAGTGGCTTTTGCTATTCCGGTCTATGACAACCGATTGTTGATCAAGCGCCACTGGCTCTCTCTATCCGTTGGAGTGATCGTATCGGTTGTGGTGGCTGTGGGAAGCACGGTTTTGTTGGCTCGTTGGTTTGAATTACCCGATATGCTTCAGCGCAGTTTAGCGATGCGCTCGATTACCACGCCTTTTGCTGTTGAGGCGACGAAGTCAATTGGTGGGCAAAGTGATCTGACTGCTCTATTTGTGGTACTTACTGGGGTGATAGGCATGGCGGTAGGTGAAGTGGTGTTAGCGTTATTATCCATTCGCTCTGGGCTTGGTAAAGGAGCCAGTCTTGGCGCTTCCGCGCACGGTGCAGGAACGGCAAAAGCGTATCAAATTGGCAATGCTGAAGGGGTAGTGTCGAGTGTGGTGATGATGATTGCGGGCATGGTCACTGTGTTGCTTGCTCCATTTATCGGCCGTCTACTTTGGTAAAGAAAAGAGTGCTGTTGTATACGGGTCAATAAAAAATCCCCTCGCAAGGGGATTTTTTATGTTTAAGAGATTAGCCTTCAAGTTCAGCTAAACACATCTCTTCATAAATCTGCTTAACCCATGTGCTGACGCGCTGTTCAGTCAACTCTGGTTGACGATCTTCATCGATGCATAAACCAATAAAGTGGCTATTGTCACCTGCAACCAAGGCTTTAGAGGCTTCGAATTCATAACCTTCAGTTGGCCAGTGGCCAATAATCGTTGCACCTTTGCTTTCGATAATGTCACGCACTGTACCCATCGCGTCACAGAAGTATTCAGCGTAGTCTTCTTGATCGCCGCAACCGAAAATAGCAACTAATTTCGTCGAGAAGTCGATCGCTTCTAACTCTGGGAAAAAATCATCCCAATCACACTGCGCTTCACCGTAGTACCAAGTAGGGATACCCAGTAACAATAAGTCAAAATTATCAATGTCTTCTTTGCTGCTTTTCGCAATATCTTGAACGTGAACGAGCTGCTTACCCAGTTGCTTTTGAATCATTTTCGCAACGGCTTCAGTATTACCGGTATCGCTACCAAAGAAGAGGCCTACACTTGCCATAGAATCATTACCTTTAATTTGTCATTTTCTGGCGGATGAGCGTGTTCTTTATCCCAGTCCGGTGCCTTCCCAACTGAGTTGGATAAGTCCTTTAAGGATAAAGCCAGCACAACCTAAAAACAGAACTAGCCATACAATACGGCGCCCAAATGGCGGTACATTACCTTGCTTAAGGACATCTTTTATTGCCATACCGATAAGGAAAAATATAGACGCAAAAAGAAGATCGAGTCCAATCGACTCAAGCATGTTCATGTAGTCGTACAGCATGGGTATCCTTTATGCCAATTTGCTTGAGCGCACTATAACACTGTTATTCGTCAAAGTTAATGCGCGCATTGGTACCTATTTCACACTTGTTGTTTCACAGTAAAGCGGCTAGCTGCCAATGAACTTCCTGATCGCTCGTAAAACTTCAACGGGCTTTTCTGCGTGTAGCCAGTGCCCTGTGTTGGCGATGACGTGCGCTTTCGCTTGGCTAAACTGCTGCTGGATCATTTCTTGGTGTTCCGCTAGTAGATAGTCAGAGTTGCTGCCTTTAACCAATAAGGTTGGAACAGAGCTGCAAGGGATTGGTTCCCAGCCTAAAATATTCCAGTAATTTTTTTCAATGGCGGGAACATTAAAACGCCAGCTCATTACACCATCTTCTCGTTTAAATAACGATTTACTGAGAAATTGTCGTACGCCTTCTAGCTCAATATGTTGCGCTAAAATGGCCATGACCTCTGCTCGCGAGGTAGGCTGCTGTGCAATAACCGCGTTGAGCCCCGCCAGTACGTTATCATGTTTCCGATGCTGATAGCTGACGGGGGCCATATCTAAAACCACCAGTTTGGCGACTTTGGATGAGGCGATGTCAGCCA
The DNA here is from genome assembly GCF_963875605.1 of Vibrio sp. V04_P4A5T148. NCBI lineage: Bacteria > Pseudomonadati > Pseudomonadota > Gammaproteobacteria > Vibrionales > Vibrionaceae > Vibrio > Vibrio sp. V04_P4A5T148. The sequence goes on along the minus strand of NZ_CAWNMS010000091.1, from coordinate 71,060 downwards.
GCTTCATAGCAACTTTACCGCCCATTGAATGGCCAATCAGCGTGACTGAATCACAAGCTAACTCTTCGAGTAAACTAGCAACATCGAATGCCATGCTCGCGTAATCATGTTCCTCACTGTGAAATGATTGACCGTGATTGCGCAAGTCAATACTCAATACTTGGTGATCGGCTTTTAGGTCTCTTGCAAGTAAACCTAGGTTGTCTAAATTGCCGAATAAACCATGGATCAAAACAACGGTGTGACCTTCACCTTCGAGTTTGTAATTAAGAAGTACTGACATTTTATCTTATTAGTGATTGGTTTAACGTAGAGTATCAGTGAAGATCTCGCTATAATCCCTCAGAGTTTAAACATTGAGATTGTGAAAAGCGAATGAAAACAATTGAGGTTGATGAGGATCTATACCGTTATATTGCCAGCCAAACCCAACATATTGGAGAAAGCGCGTCGGATATTTTACGCCGTTTGCTCAATGTTGACGGTAAAGTGTCTGCAGCAGCGGTCGTGACGCAAGTAAGTACCGAGCCCAAGGGCATTGTTGTGAGTAAAGATGCCGTACAAGAGATACAGATTGATAGCGTAAAAGAGATGCGTTCTTTGCTCATTTCTGATGAATTTGCGGCTTTGAAAAAAGCAATTGATCGTTTTATGTTGGTGCTTTCAACCTTATACCGTATCGATCCAGTAAGTTTTGCTGAAGCGACCTTAGTGAAAGGACGTAAGCGTGTGTATTTTGCTGACAACGAGCAAACCTTGCTTGCTAGTGGGCAGACAACCAAGCCAAGAGCGATTCCAAACACACCATTTTGGGTCATTACCAATAACAATACTAGCCGCAAACAACAGATGATCGAGCAGCTGATGGTATTGATGAATTTCCCGAGTGACATTATTGAGAAAGTGACGCACTCAATCTGATTTGTGCCCATTCATAGATAAAAATCTGATTCAAGCCTCATACTGCGGACCACTAAGTCCGTATCATGAGGCTTTTTATTTCGTTGTTATTTTAAGAAAGGATGTCAAAAATGGCTATGCACCCACGCGCCGGACAAAAAGCACGGCAGGAAGACTTACATAATATCCCTGCGCTCGTTGCAAACTACTTTTTACTTCAACCTGATGCGGCTAACCCAGACCATAAAGTGCAATTTGGTACTTCGGGGCATCGTGGTTGCGCGGATAAATCGACATTTAACGAAAACCACATTCTTGCTATTGCTCAAGCGGTAGCAGAAGTGCGCGCTCAGCAAGGAACCACTGGGCCGATTTTTGTCGGAAAAGACACGCACGCACTCTCTGAGCCTGCTTTTTCTAGTGTACTTGAAGTACTGATCGCTAATGAAATTGAAGTGATCGTTCAACAGGATAATGGCTATACGCCAACTCCGGGTATTTCACACGCAATCTTGACTCATAACTTGAAGCACGCGCAAAAAGCTGATGGCATTGTGATCACACCTTCTCATAATCCACCACAAGATGGTGGTATTAAATACAATCCTACCCATGGCGGCCCTGCTGAAGGGGAAATCACCCAAGCGATTGAAAACCGTGCCAATGAGATCATTGCAGAAGGCATGCAAGGCGTGAAGCGTCTGCCTATTATGTCGGCAAAGCAATCGCCGCTGTTTAAACAAGTTGATCTTGTGAAACCTTATATTGATGACTTAGTGAATGTGATTGATATGGAGGCCATCCAAAAAGCCAATCTAAAACTGGGTGTTGATCCGCTCGGTGGCAGTGGTATTGATTATTGGCGTCAAATTGGCAAAGCGTATCAGCTTGATTTAACACTGGTGAGCGAAGCGGTGGATCCGACATTCCAATTTATGTCACTCGATAAAGATGGTGTAGTGCGTATGGACTGTTCTTCTCCTTATGCAATGGCGGGGTTATTAGCGTTAAAAGATCAGTATGATCTCGCGTTTGGTAATGACCCTGACTACGACCGCCACGGCATTGTCACTCCGAAAGGTTTGATGAACCCAAACCATTTCTTAGCCGTATGCATCGATTATCTGTATCGTCACCGCAAGCAATGGCGTAAAGAAGTGGCTGTTGGTAAAACGTTAGTATCAAGTGCATTGATTGACCGTGTGGTCGCCGATCTTGGCCGTGAGCTGTGTGAAGTACCTGTCGGCTTTAAGTGGTTTGTTGATGGCTTATACAGTGGTCACTTCGGTTTTGGTGGTGAAGAGAGCGCAGGTGCGTCATTCCTGCGTAAAGACGGAACGCCTTGGTCAACGGATAAAGACGGTATTATCCTTTGCTTACTGGCGGCGGAAATCACCGCTGTCACAGGTAAAAATCCGCAGCAATATTATGAAGATCTGGCCGCGAAACATGGAGAGTCTAAATATAGTCGTATTCAAGCTGTCGCAAATGGCCCGCAAAAAGCAGTGCTGAGCAAATTATCACCAGAGATGGTCTCTGCGCAAACATTAGCGGGAGATGAGATCACAGCCCGCTTGACGCATGCTCCCGGCAATGGCGCAGCCATCGGTGGATTAAAAGTGACCACTGATTATGGCTGGTTTGCTGCTCGTCCATCAGGCACAGAAGATATTTATAAGATCTATTGTGAAAGTTTTAAGGGCGATGAGCACCTCAAGCAAATCGAAGCGGAAGCGCAACAGATTGTTAATCAAGTCTTTGCCGACGCTGGTTTGTAAGCAAACTTATCAATTAAAATAGGCGGCCAGAGGCCGCCTATTTTATATTTAGTCGTCTATTATCTTGGTTAAAGCTGAGGCCAACTGTCGGGAACGATGAACCAGAACTTTCCGCTGTCACTTTGGCAATGCACAAAACCATGCTCTTCATTTGCTGTGTAACGCGTGCAGTTTTTACCTTTCCCGCTAATCCATTGAGGCTTTTCCAGTAAGAATAACGCTTCATCTATTTGATGTGACTGGCTTTGATAACACCAAAAACCAGCAATTTGTGACGGATTGAGTTTATAACCTAGGCATTCACTAGGAACAGGCTCATCGTGAAAAGGGTTTACATATAAGCGCCCTTGCATCAGTAAATGACGGCTAACGTCACGCCAAAGTGGGTAAGCCGCACTAAATTGGGCTGATTGGGAAAGGGTCAATTGGTGGTTCAGCATATGTTCAAGTTTGAGATCTAATCGATCTTGAGCATTGGGACCATACCACAGCCCTTGATGTAGTAGGTAAAACTTCACTGCGACTTCCCAATGTTCATAACGCTGACTGCGTTTATTTTTGATGACAAAATCTAGCGAACCTAGTGTACTTCCTGCTTCGTTCAATTGAATTTCTTCAGAAACGGCGGAATAAGTGGGGTTTAGCGTAAACAATAAAGAACATAAATGCTGGTAGAGAAAGCCTAATCTAGGGTTCCCTCTATATTCTTCTTTCAATGTCGGAACATTGGGTAAAAAAGGGGTACGCGCCGCGACCACACCCTCTCCTTGGAAAAGAGTAGGGGTTGTCGACACCCAGTGTGCCAGTGTGTTGAGGTCCATTGTCATTAATTATTCTCGTCCTTATTTTTCGACATTCTAGCCTGAAATTGTTATAACCACGCTAATGATAAAACTCAATTTTGGAATGAAAGATGGATAATTTAAAACTTGAAGCTCTGCTCAATCAAAAGCTTAATCCTCAATTGATTAAAGACTATTGCCCTAATGGATTGCAAGTTGAAGGTCGCACTGAAATCAAAAAGATTGTGACGGGTGTGACGGCCTCGCAAGCGCTGATTGAACAAGCAATTGAACGAAATGCTGACGCTTTATTAGTGCATCATGGCTATTTTTGGAAAAGTGAGCCTGAGTCCATCCGTGGAATGAAAGGACACCGGATCCGAGCTTTGATACGAAATGATATAAACTTATACGCATATCACTTGCCGTTAGACATCCATCCAGAATTAGGCAATAACAAATTGCTAGCTGATTTGTTGGGGATTCATGTTGATGGCGGATTAGAAGGGCACCCGCAGTCGGTCGCCATGTTCGGCCATTTTGAACAAGCGTTGACAGCCGATGAGCTCAGTCAACGAATCGAGCAAGCTTTACAACGACGGCCACTGCACGTAGCTCCGAGCTCAAACAGAATCATCAAAACGGTGGGTTGGTGTACTGGTGGTGGACAAGATTTCGTCGATCTAGCGGCGCAGTACGGATTAGATGCGTTCATCTCTGGTGAAATATCAGAGCGGACTACCTACTCAGCAAGAGAGCAAAATATTCATTATTTTTCTGCAGGGCACCATGCCACAGAGCGTTATGGCGTTAAGGCTCTGGGAGAATGGTTAGCGAGCGAATATGGCTTTGAGGTTGAGTTTATCGATATCAATAACCCTGTGTAGTGGGCTTGTTTCTGATCAATGTATCAAATGAAAAAAGAGCGAGTGGGAACTCGCTCTTTTCTATTAAGTACTATGACTGGGTTTGCTATTCGCGTTCGTGTAACGGTTTAAAGTTACGCATTTTTTGACCAGTGTAAAGTTGGCGAGGACGGCCAATTTTATTATCTGGATCACTGTGCATTTCATTCCAGTGGGCAATCCAACCGATAGTGCGAGACATTGCGAAGATAACGGTAAACATAGAGATTGGAATACCGATAGCCTTCAGAATAATGCCTGAGTAGAAATCCACGTTAGGGTAGAGTTTTTTCTCAACAAAGTATTCGTCAGAAAGCGCGATGCGCTCAAGTTCCATCGCCACATCTAACAGTGGGTCTTGAATATTCAGCTCTTTGAGCACTTCATGGCAAGCCTCACGCATTACCGTCGCTCTTGGGTCGTAGTTTTTATAAACTCGGTGACCAAAACCCATCAAGCGGAATGGATCATCCTTATCTTTTGCTCTGACGACATACTCAGGAATGTTATCAACGTTGCCTATCTCTTCTAGCATACGCAGACAGGCTTCGTTAGCACCCCCATGAGCAGGCCCCCACAACGAGGCAATGCCAGCCGCAATACAGGCAAACGGGTTAGCACCAGAAGAACCGGCAAGGCGAACCGTTGAGGTTGACGCGTTTTGTTCATGATCGGCATGCAGTGTGAAAATTTTATCCATCGCGCGTGCAACCACAGGATTCACTTCATACTCTTCACACGGCGTTGCAAACATCATGTGTAGGAAGTTCTCGGCATAGCTTAAGTCATTACGCGGGTAGATAAATGGTTGGCCGACAGAATACTTGTAGCACATCGCCGCCAATGTTGGCATTTTTGAGAGTAGGCGGTAAGCCGCTATTTCTCGGTGTATATCATTATTAATATCAAGTGAATCATGGTAGAACGCAGCAAGCGCTCCAACCACACCACACATTACAGCCATTGGGTGAGCGTCACGGCGGAAACCGTGGAAGAAACTTGCGATTTGCTCATGAACCATAGTGTGACGCGTCACTGTATGTTTAAACTCTTCATATTGCTTACGATTAGGGGCTTCACCGTAAAGAAGAATATAACAAACTTCCAAGTAATCAGCGTTATTGGCTAATTGATCAATAGGGAAGCCGCGGTGCAGTAACACCCCTTTTTCGCCATCGATATAAGTGATTTGAGATTCACAAGATGCAGTGGCAAGAAAACCAGGGTCAAAAGTGAAGTATCCGTTGGCTCCTAGTTTACGAACGTCGATTACTTGTGGGCCTACAGTCCCATCCATAATCGGCAGCTCGATTGGCGCTTTACCTTCAATATGAAGGGTCGCTTTCTTATCTGCCATAACAATCTCCTTTGTTTATTATTTAATCCGTCCAGGATGTTTGTGTGACATTTTTTTACGTGTGTTCTTAATTAAAGTCAATTTTTCTCGTCTGATGTGTGCACTTGTTTTGATTTTTTATACATATAAAGTTAAAAATCTGTTCTGTGTAGCAAAAATTGTTACATCAATTGTATTAGAATGTTGCGAGCCGTATAGTGGCACTGAAAATTTTGGTGAACACCTTATAAATAAAAGGCTAGAAACTGTATTTCAGTATTGCATTCTGTCTTTGTTGTTAACGTAATTATTACATTTAACTGCGCGATATCGGGCTTTTTATGTTAAAATAATGTTAACTTTTGTGGGTTTTACAACCAAAATTCATTTATAACTATAAATGCTCAATGGAGCTGAGTGAGCAAGCCCGTGAAAGAAAGAAAGTCAAGACCTGTTAATTTAGATTTACAGACCATTCACTTTCCGATCAGTGCGATTGCATCCATCCTACACCGAGTGTCTGGGGTGATGATGTTCGTTGCGGTCGGAATTTTGCTGTGGTTACTCTCCCTCTCGTTAAGTTCTCCGGTAGGTTTTATGGAAGCCAGCAACATTGTGAATGGCTTTTTCGCAAAATTTATTTTATGGGGAATTTTAACAGCGCTGTCTTACCACATTGCAGGTGGTATACGCCATTTGCTGATGGACCTGGGCCACTTTGAAGAGTTGGAGTCAGGGGCTATGAGTGCCAAAGTCGCCTTCATCGCAACAGCAGTGCTTTCAGTTTTAGCGGGAGTATTGGTATGGTAAAACATGTTTCTTCTTTTGGTCGTAACGGAGTGCATGATTATCTGCTGATCCGTGCTTCTGCGATCATTATGACTCTTTATACTATCTACCTAGTCAGCTTCTGTGCTTTCTCTGGTGATATCTCCTATGTTTCATGGACACAGTTTTTTGGTGGAACCTTTACCAAAGTCTTCACAATGCTGGCGTTAGTCTCTGTCCTTATCCATGGTTGGATCGGTTTATGGCAAGTATTAACGGATTACATTAAGTGTTCTAAATTGCGTGGTGGCCTGCAATTGGTCGTTATCGCAGTGCTCTTTGGATACTTCTTCTCTGGCTTATTTGTATTGTGGGGTGCGTAAGTGACTATTCCAGTTCGTGAATTTGATGCCGTAGTGATCGGCGCTGGTGGTGCCGGCATGCGTGCAGCACTGCAAATTTCAGAGCAAGGTTTATCCTGTGCTCTGCTTTCTAAAGTTTTTCCAACACGTTCTCACACGGTTTCGGCTCAAGGTGGTATTACCGTTGCGTTAGGCAACGCGCATGAGGACCACTGGGAACAACATATGTATGACACGGTGAAGGGCTCCGACTATATTGGTGACCAGGATGCTATCGAGTACATGTGTAAGAATGGTCCAGAGTCGGTGATTGAACTAGAGAAAATGGGTTTGCCTTTTTCTCGTTTTGACAATGGCACCATTTATCAGCGCCCATTTGGTGGGCAATCCAAAAACTTTGGCGGTGAACAAGCGGCTCGAACCGCTGCTGCCGCTGACCGTACTGGTCACGCACTACTTCATACCTTGTATCAACAAAACATTAAATATAAGACCACTATTTTCTCTGAGTGGTACGCACTTGATTTAGTGAAAAATGAAGAGGGTGCAGTACTTGGCTGTACCGCCTTGTGTATGGAAACAGGCGAAGTTTGTTATTTCAAATCTAAAGCCACAGTATTAGCGACTGGCGGAGCTGGCCGTATCTATGCTTCAACCACCAACGCGCACATCAATACGGGTGATGGCGTGGGCATGGCTATCCGCGCTGGCGTCCCGATGCAAGATATCGAAATGTGGCAATTCCACCCAACAGGGATTGCTGGTGCTGGCGTTCTTGTGACGGAAGGGTGTCGTGGTGAAGGTGGTTATCTTTTAAATAAAGATGGCGAACGTTTCATGGAACGTTATGCACCAAACGCGAAGGATTTGGCTGGTCGCGATGTAGTAGCCCGCTCAATGATGATTGAGATCCGTGAAGGTCGTGGTTGCGATGGTCCATGGGGTCCACACATCAAGCTTAAACTGGATCACCTTGGCAAAGAAACTCTGGAATCTCGTCTGCCGGGCGTATGTGAGTTGTCACGTACGTTTGCTCATGTCGATCCAGTTAAAGAACCGATTCCAGTGATCCCAACCTGCCACTACATGATGGGAGGAGTACCGACTCAAGTTTCAGGTCAGGCGATTAAGCAAGATGCTAAAGGCGCTGATGTGGAAGTTCAAGGTTTGTTTGCGTGTGGTGAAATTGCATCAGTATCGGTGCATGGCGCGAACCGTTTGGGTGGTAACTCTCTACTGGATTTAGTGGTCTTTGGCCGAGCAACAGGCTTGCATTTGGGCGAAACGTTGAAAAAGCAAGCGGACGCAAAACCTGCCACAGAAGCGGACATTGAAAAATCGCTAGAACGTTACAACCGCTGGGAAAACAGTACAGGTGGTGAAGATCCCGCGCAAATTCGTAAAGATCTGCAACGTTGTATGCAAAATAACTTCTCGGTGTTCCGTGAAGGTGAAGCGATGGCTAAAGGTCTTGAAGAGCTTAAAGTGATTCGTGAACGTTTGAAGAACGCACATCTTTCAGACAAGTCAACCGAGTTCAACACTCAACGGATCGAGTGTTTAGAGCTGGAAAACTTGATGGAAACAGCATTTGCTACCGCGGTTGCTGCAAATTATCGTACCGAAAGCCGTGGAGCCCACGCTCGCTTTGACTATCCTGAACGCGATGATGCTAATTGGTTATGCCATTCAATTTACAACCCTGAGACTGAAAGCATGTCGAAGCGTAGCGTAAATATGGAACCAATTTATCGTGAAGCGTTTCCGCCTAAAGCGCGCACATACTAAGGAGAAGGCACTATTATGAAATTGAAATTCTCTTTGTATCGCTATAATCCGGATGTCGATCAAAAGCCTTACATGAAGGATTATCTGCTTGAAGTCGAAGAGGGCTCTGACATGATGTTGTTGGATGCACTCATTTTGCTGAAAGAGCAAGATCCCACCATTGCTTTTCGTCGCTCGTGCCGTGAAGGGGTGTGTGGATCTGACGGTTTGAACATGAACGGTAAAAATGGATTAGCGTGTATCACTCCATTATCCGCGCTTTTGGCCAAAGGCACGATCGTTATTCGACCTCTGCCTGGGCTACCAGTCGTCCGTGATTTAATTGTCGATATGGCCCAGTTTTATGAAAATTACGAGAAGGTTAAACCTTATCTTGTGACTGACGGAAACTTGCCTCCGGCTCGTGAGAACTTGCAATCACCAGAAGAGCGAGCGCATTTAGACGGTTTATATGAGTGCATTATGTGCGCTTGCTGCACAACTTCATGCCCTTCTTTCTGGTGGAACCCGGATAAGTTTATCGGCCCAGCAGGTTTGTTGGCGGCTTATCGTTGGCTAATTGACAGCCGAGATACTGCAACAGATGAACGTTTATCTAATCTTGATGATGCTTTTAGCGTTTTTCGTTGCCATGGCATCATGAATTGTGTAAGTGTTTGTCCTAAGGGATTAAATCCGACGAAAGCCATTGGACATATCAAATCAATGCTTGTGAACCGTTCGGTTTAAAATGAATAAAAATTGCAGGTCTTCGGACCTGCCTTTTATAGCTCGGCATAGACCGAAGCAAACGTGAAAACTACTGGTTAAGGGAAAATATGCACAACGGCGTGATGAAGGCATGGCTCGAGTCTTCACACTTGGCTGGCGCCAATGCAACTTACGTAGAGGACCTCTACGAACTGTATCTAAGTGATCCTGATCTGGTAAGTGAGGAGTGGAAACGTGTTTTTGATGGCTTGCCTGCGCAAGCTGACAATGTGGTTGAACAGCCACATTCACGTGTCCGTGACTACTTCCGACGACTCGCGAAAGAAACAAAGCATTACAATGTCCAAGTTAGTGATCCAGATGTCGATGCTAAGCAAGTAAGAGTCTTGCAGCTGATTAATGCTTACCGTTTTCGCGGTCATGAAGCGGCTCAACTCGACCCCCTAGGTTTATGGCAACGCCCATTAGTGGCAGAATTAGACCCAGCGTTCCACAATCTTAACGAAGGTGACTTCGAAGAAACTTTCAATGTCGGCTCTTTTGCTATCGGGCAAGAGACAATGAAATTGAAAGACATTTATCAAGCCCTCAACAAAACCTATTGCGGTTCCATCGGTGCAGAATACATGCACATTATCGACACTGAACAAAAGCGTTGGATACAACAACGTCTTGAATCAGTCGTTGGTCAACCTTCTTTCAGCAAAGAAGAAAAACGAATTTTCCTCGAAGAATTGACAGCCGCAGAAGGCCTTGAGCGTTATTTAGGCGCGAAATTCCCCGGTGCTAAGCGTTTTTCTTTGGAAGGTGGTGACGCGCTCATCCCAATGATGAAAGAGTTGATCCGTCATGCTGGTAGCACAGGTATGCGTGAAGTTGTGATTGGTATGGCGCACCGTGGTCGTCTTAACATGCTCGTCAACGTCTTGGGTAAAAAACCTCAAGATCTGTTCGACGAGTTTGCGGGTAAGCATGGTGAAAGCTGGGGAACGGGTGATGTTAAATATCACCAAGGTTTCTCTGCTGACTTTGCGACACCCGGCGGTGATGTGCATCTAGCCTTAGCATTTAACCCTTCGCATCTTGAAATTGTTAACCCAGTCGTAATTGGTTCAGTTCGTGCTCGACAAGATCGATTGGGAGATGAAGACGGTTCGACAGTGCTACCTATTTCGATTCATGGTGACTCTGCTATCGCTGGCCAAGGTGTCGTTGCCGAGACATTTAACATGTCTCAAGCGCGTGGCTATTGCGTGGGAGGGACGGTACGTATTGTTATTAACAACCAAGTTGGTTTTACCACGTCAAACCCTCGTGATACACGCTCGACTATGTATTGTACTGACATCGCTAAGATGGTTCAGGCACCCATTTTCCACGTCAATTCTGATGATCCAGAAGCAGTTGCTTTCGTCACCCGCATTGCGCTCGATTATCGTAATGAATTTAAGCGTGATGTCGTCATTGATCTGGTTTGTTATCGCCGTCACGGCCATAACGAAGCCGACGAGCCAAACGCAACTCAACCGCTGATGTATCAAAAGATCAAAAAGCATCCTACGCCGCGTAAGCTTTATGCCGATGTTTTGATAGAGCGTGGTGAGTTTGATATCGAGATTGCCACACAGTTAGTCAACGAATATCGTGATGCTCTGGACCATGGTGAAGTCGTGGTGAAAGAGTGGCGTCCAATGGCACTGCATTCTGTTGATTGGTCACCGTATATTGGCCATGAATGGGATATGGCATGGAATAATAAAGTTGACCTTGAGCGTTTAAAAGAGCTGGGTAACCGAATTTGTCAGTATCCAGAAAGCCATAAACTGCAAAGTCGTGTGGATAAAATCTATACCGACCGACAAGCGATGGTTAATGGAGAGAAGCTTCTCGATTGGGGTATGGCTGAAACGCTGGCTTATGCAACCTTAGTTGATGATGGAAAGCGAATCCGCATTTCGGGGCAAGACTCTGGGCGTGGAACCTTCTTCCACCGTCACTCGGTATTGCATAACCAAAGTGACGCAAGTACCTATATTCCATTGGCGAATATCCATGATAAACAGGGTCCTTTTGAAGTATTGGATTCGGTTTTGTCGGAAGAAGCAGTGCTAGCTTTTGAATATGGCTACGCGACAGCGGAGCCGAGTGGTTTGACGATTTGGGAAGCTCAGTTTGGTGATTTCGCCAATGGAGCTCAAGTCGTGATTGACCAGTTCATCTCTTCCGGTGAACAAAAATGGGCGCGTTTGTGTGGTTTAACCATGCTGCTACCTCATGGTTATGAAGGGCAAGGCCCGGAGCACTCATCAGCACGCCTAGAGCGTTATTTGCAACTGTGCGCCGAACAAAACATGCAAGTGGTGGTTCCCTCTACGCCAGCGCAGGTATACCACATGCTGCGTCGTCAGGTTGTTCGTCCAATGCGCCGACCATTGATCGTTATGTCACCAAAATCGTTGCTGCGTCACCCACTATGTATATCAACACTGGAAGACTTGGCTGACGGATCGTTTTTGCCGGCTATCGGCGAAGTTGACGATCTCAACCCAGCGAACGTCAAACGTGTTGTGTTCTGCTCTGGTAAGGTTTACTACGACCTGCTTGAACAGCGCCGCAATAACGAACAAGGTGATGTTGCTATCGTCCGTATTGAACAGCTATATCCATTCCCGAAAGAAGAAGTGGAAGCGGTTATCGCTCAATACACTAATGTTGTTGACTATGTATGGTGCCAAGAAGAGCCTCAAAACCAAGGTGCTTGGTACAGTAGCCAACACAACTTCCGTTCTGCCATTCCAGTCGGTGCTGATCTGAAATACGCAGGTCGCCCTGCATCAGCATCACCAGCCGTTGGTTATATGTCGGTACACTTGAAACAACAAAAAGCGTTGGTTGAAGACGCTCTGACCCTAGCTTAACGAACTAGAAGTAAAAGGAAGACACAGATTATGACAATTGAAATTCTGGTTCCAGATCTACCTGAATCAGTGGCTGATGCAACAGTCGCGACATGGCATAAAAAGCCAGGTGAAGCCGTCGCTCGTGATGAAGTACTCGTTGAGATTGAAACTGATAAAGTAATTCTTGAAGTGCCAGCGCCTGAGGCGGGTGTTCTCGAAGCCATTATCGAGCAAGAAGGTGCGACGGTGCTTTCGAAACAGTTATTGGCGAAATTGAAACCCGGTGCCGTTGCAGGTGAACCGACGAAAGATACCACCAACGATACAGAGCCGTCTCCTGATAAACGCCACAAAGCCACACTGACAGACGAAACGAATGATGCGCTTAGCCCTGCGGTACGCCGTTTACTCGCCGAGCATGGTTTGGAAGCAAGCCAAGTGAAAGGCTCTGGTGTGGGTGGACGTATCACGCGTGAAGATATTGATGCTCATCTAGCAGCCGCAAAATCAGCGTCAGCAGTTGCTCCAAGTCAACCTGAGCCTGTCGTTGCGATGGCGCGCAGTGAAAAACGTGTCCCGATGACGCGTTTGCGTAAACGTGTTGCGGAGCGTCTGCTTGAGGCAAAAAATAGCACGGCGATGTTGACGACGTTTAATGAAGTTAACATGAAGCCTATCATGGATCTTCGTAAGCAATATCAAGGTCTGTTTGAAGAGAAACACGGTATTCGTTTAGGCTTTATGTCTTTCTACGTGAAAGCGGTAACAGAAGCGTTAAAACGTTACCCAGAAGTGAATGCATCTATTGATGGCCAAGATATTGTGTATCACAGCTATTTTGATATTAGCATGGCAGTTTCAACGCCTCGTGGCTTAGTGACTCCGGTTCTTAAAGATTGCGATACGCTAAGCCTTGCCGAAATTGAGAAGGGCATCAAAGAGCTTGCACTCAAAGGAAGAGATGGCAAATTGACGGTTGAAGAACTGACTGGCGGTAATTTCACGATTACGAATGGCGGTGTGTTTGGATCGTTAATGTCAACACCGATCATTAATCCGCCGCAAGCGGCCATATTGGGTATGCACAAAATCCAAGACCGCCCAATGGCTGTGGATGGCAAAGTGGAAATTTTACCAATGATGTACCTAGCACTTTCTTATGACCACCGTTTGGTGGATGGCCGTGAGTCAGTTGGTTTCCTTGTTACAGTAAAAGAGCTACTTGAAGATCCAGCACGTCTGCTACTGGACGTGTAACCTCACTGAACGTTGTTCAGTGAATTTAAGGCTAGGCAGGCTCACGTCTAGCCTTCATTTAAGCAAAAGGCTACAAGCTATCCTCTTGGATAAATTGCAGCCGCTTAATTTGAGAAGCACCCTACAGATATATGGCGCAGCATAGCTGCCGCTTTATGGAAATAATAAATCCCCTAAGGGATAAACAAACGGAAGAACATAATGAATTTGCATGAATATCAAGCCAAACAGCTGTTTGCAGAATTCGGTTTGCCTGTACCGGAAGGTTATGCCTGTGATACTCCACAAGAAGCTTTTGAAGCGGCGGGTCGGATTAGCACAGCGAAGAAAGTTGTTAAGTGTCAAGTGCATGCAGGTGGTCGCGGTAAAGCGGGTGGCGTTGAGTTGCACGACACTAAAGATGGTGTCAAAGAGTTTGCTCAAAAATGGCTAGGTAAACATCTGGTTACTTATCAAACGGACGCAAATGGCCAGCCAGTATCAAAAATTTTGGTTGAAGAAGCCTCTAATATCGCGAATGAGCTTTACTTAGGCGCAGTCGTCGATCGTGCGACTCGTCGTGTCGTGTTCATGGCCTCAACAGAAGGCGGCGTGGAAATTGAAAAAGTAGCGGAGGAGACTCCTGAGCTGATTCATAAAGCCGCGATTGATCCTTTGGTTGGTCCGCAAGCCTACCAAGGCCGAGAACTTGCTTTCAAACTTGGCTTGGAAGGTGACCAAATTAAGCAATTTGTGAAGATCTTTCTAGGTCTTGGCGCTATGTTTACCCAGTATGATCTTGCACTGCTAGAAATCAACCCATTAGTTGTCACCGCTGAAGGGAACTTGTTGTGCCTTGATGGCAAGATCAACATCGACTCAAACGCACTTTATCGTCAACCTAAACTTCGCGAAATGCACGATCTCTCACAAGAAGATGAGCGCGAAGCTCATGCTGCTCAGTGGGAACTGAACTATGTTGCTCTTGATGGTAATGTTGGCTGCATGGTGAACGGTGCTGGCCTTGCAATGGGCACTATGGATATTGTTAACCTTCATGGCGGAAAACCTGCAAACTTCCTTGATGTTGGTGGTGGCGCAACCAAAGAGCGTGTTGCTGAAGCGTTCAAAATCATTTTGTCTGATGACAACGTGAAAGCCGTATTGGTTAATATTTTCGGTGGTATCGTACGTTGCGATATGATTGCAGAAGGCATTATCGGTGCGGTGAAAGAAGTTGGTGTAACGGTTCCCGTAGTCGTGCGTTTGGAAGGTACAAATGCGGAATTAGGACGCGGAGTACTTGCAAATTCTGGTCTTGATATCATTGCAGCTGAGTCGTTAACGGACGCAGCTCAGAAAGTTGTTGCTGCGGCGGAGGGTAAATAATGTCGGTACTTATTAATAAAGACACCAAAGTAATCTGCCAAGGTTTCACTGGTGGCCAGGGAACTTTCCACTCCGAACAGGCGATTGCCTACGGTACACAAATGGTCGGTGGGGTTTCCCCGGGTAAAGGTGGTCAAACTCACCTTGGTCTGCCTGTATTTAATACGGTGCGTGACGCAGTGAAAGCAACGGGTGCAACGGCAACCGTTATTTATGTACCTGCACCATTTTGTAAAGACGCTATTTTAGAAGCAATTGACGCTGGTATTGAACTTATTGTGACGATCACTGAAGGTATACCGACTACCGATATGATTGACGTAAAAGTGAAGCTCGAAGAGACTGGTGTGCGTATGATTGGCCCGAACTGTCCGGGTGTGATTACACCGGATGCGTGTAAGATCGGCATCATGCCAGGCCACATTCATAAGAAAGGAAAAGTGGGTATTGTTTCTCGTTCAGGAACGCTAACTTATGAAGCCGTTAAGCAAACAACAGATGAAGGCTTTGGTCAGTCAACGTGTGTTGGTATCGGCGGTGACCCAATCCCGGGCTCTAACTTTATTGATATCTTGAAACTATTCCAAGACGATCCTGAAACAGAAGCGATTGTGATGATTGGCGAGATCGGTGGTACAGCCGAAGAAGAAGCCGCTGCATTCATTAAAGAGAATGTCACGAAACCGGTGGTGTCTTATATTGCTGGTGTGACTGCGCCTCCGGGTAAACGGATGGGCCATGCTGGCGCTATCATTTCTGGTGGCAAAGGGACAGCTGATGAGAAATTTGCAGCGCTTGAAGCCGCGGGTGTGAAAACCGTCAAAAGCCTTGCTGATATCGGAAAAGCATTGCGTGAAGTGACGGGTTGGTAATCACGCCTCCCTCAGTTTGAAGACAAACCCCGAACCTTGTTTCGGGGTTTTTACTTTAGATTCAATAGGTTTTGATACTAGCGTTTTACAAGTTGACTGCACATAAACATCGTTGTAGCCGTCACGACAACCGAAGGGCCTGCAGGTGTGTCAAAATGCCACGAGAGGATTAGCCCGCCCAGCACAGCTAAAGCGCCGACCAAAGAAGCCAATATTGCCATCTGCTCTGGGGTTTTTGTGAGTCGTCTAGCGGTCGCCGCGGGAATAATCAGCAGCGATGTCATAATCAGAGCACCAACAAATTTCATTCCTAGTGCAATCACCACCCCAATTAATAGCATTAGCAGCAAACGCATTAAATCAACGTTGATACCCTCAACAAACGCAAGCTCTTCGTTCACTGTAGTTGAAAGTAATGGCCGCCAAAAAAGAAATAGCAGTGCACTTACTGCAATCGCTCCCCCCCAAATGAAGGCTAAATCGGTAAAGTTCACTGCCAATAAATCGCCAAAGAGATAGCTCATTAAATCGATGCGAACGTTATCAAGGAAGCTTACTGCAATGAGACCAATGGATAACGAGCTGTGAGCGAGAATGCCGAGCAAAGTGTCTGTCGCCACAAGCTGCTGTTTCTGCATAGTAACCAAAATGATTGCAAGCCCAAGACAGCAAACGAGCAACGCAAGATAAAGGTTGATATCAAGCAAAAAGCCTAGCGCCAATCCCATCAGCGAGGCGTGTGCGAGGGTATCGCCAAAATAAGCCATTTTTCGCCAAACCACGAATGACCCAAGGGGACCTGCGATAACGGCAATACCAAGGCCTGCTAATATTGATGGAAGAAGAAATTCAATCATGATGGTGACCGTGTGAATGATTTGAACAGCAAGTTGCATCTCCTTTCACAGGTTGGCCTGCTAAGTCGTGATGATGCTGATGTTTGTGATGGTAAAAAGCTAAGGCTTCGCGATTGCGCGTACCAAATAAAGCGATATAGCTTGGGTGTTGAGTAATCGTTGCAGGTGAACCGAAACAGCAAACATGGTGATGAAGACAGATAACATCATCCGTTTTTGCCATCACCAGATGCAAATCGTGAGAGACCATGAAGACACCACAGCCGAAACGATGTCGTATGGCATCGATAAGATCATACAGATCAATTTGCCCTTGCACGTCAACACCTTGAGCTGGTTCATCAAGAATTAGAATATCTGGGCGCTGTAGCAATGCACGGGCGATAAGAATCCGTTGTGTTTCACCACCGGACAGCTTATGCATATCATAATCAAGAAGATGCTCGGCCCCGACTAGTCTGAGTGCGTCTAGCAACTCTTGTTGACTAAAACGTCCGGCCAAACTTAAAAATCGTTTAACGGGGAGTGGTAACGCGTCATTAAGTTTTAACTTTTGAGGAACATAACCAATTTTAAGGTTTTTTACGCGCGTCATCGTTCCGCTATGGACGGGCTGTAGCCCGAGCAATACTTTAACGAGCGTCGACTTGCCCGCACCATTAGGACCTATCAGTGTGGTAATCTTCCCTTTTTCTAGGTTGATACTGACATTGTCCAAAACACGGCGGTTGTTGAATTCGACACAAATGCCTTGCAGCTGAATTAAGTTGGACATGAATGGAACTTATTTGCAATTCGGAAGTGTTATAATGTAACATTTCGTTCCCTTTAACGCTATATACCGAATGGAAAAACCATCATGTTGCGTCAGATTATGATCCTTCTTTGCTTAATAACATTATCGCCTTTGGCGTGGTCTACGGTCATTTTGACCAGCATCAAGCCGATTCAGATGATTACATATGAATTGACTCTCGATGTGAATGAACCAGAAGTACTACTGGGGGCAAATACCTCACCGCATGACTATGCGTTGCGCCCTTCTGATGTTAAAAAAGTCAGAGCGGCGGATTTAGTGATTTGGTATGGAAAAGACCTTGAGCCATTCTTAAGTAAGACATTAGCGAGTCACCACAACGTTTTGACCATCAGCCAAATTGATGGCCTGACACTGAGAGAGCTCAGTGGCGAACAACACGATCATGATGGGCATCACCATGGTATGTATGACCCACATTTTTGGCTTGGAACAGATCAAGCCAAGCAAGTGGCAGCGGCGATTACCGCAAGTTTAGTGAAAAGTGATAGCGCTAATGCCGAGCAGTATAAAGTAAACTTAGTCCGCTTTTTAGCTCAATTAGATTCGACCCATCAAGCAATCATGCAGAAGATGAGCAAAATTAGTGATAAAGGATATTATGTTTTTCATGATGCATACGGCTATTTTGAACAGCAATACCATTTGAATAACCTCGGCCATTTTACCGTTAGTCCTGACAGAAAGCCGGGTGCTAAAACCCTAATCACCATTAAAAATTCAATCATTAATAATGAAGCGAAATGCGTGTTTTCAGAACCTCAGTTTACCCCGGCGGTGATTGATACTGTGACTCGTGGCACTAAGGTTAAAACGGGAGTACTTGATCCATTAGGCGCAGATATCAAAGTGAAAAGTGGCAGCTATTTTGAGCTGTTAAATCAGCTGAGCAACAACTTTTACACTTGTTTGTCTCAATAGATGTACGCTGTATTGTATGTTGTACGATCTGCACTGAAATCTAGGATAAAGATTCACAGATTGTCGCTTTCTTAGCTTCAAAAAGCCTTATCTTTGGTTAGAATGTTTTGATAATTATCGCCACGAAAAAACAGTTTGCAATTTGGCGTGCTATTGATTGAGGCTCTGTCTGTTGAAAGGAAAGAACGACTATTTTAAACCTTTGCTCTGGATCTTGGGTTTTCTGACGCTTTTATTAGCGCAGGGGACACAAGCTCTAGACAAAGCACCTTCCATCTTCTATCCATTGCCAGCTCAGGCTCAAGGGAAAATTTTTGCCGCACAAAATTTGTTTCTAGGTGAAGAAGGGGGAATTTGGATACACGATGTGCATGGCAAAGTGGTTTTCTTTGATGGGCAAAACATCCTTCCCCGGCGTGGCTCAGTGCTTTCACAAGAGAGCGAAAATATTACCTATCTTAATAACGCTTTTTGGACGTTCATTGATAATGAACTTTATCGAACTTATCCCGCACAAGATCGCGAATTAGTATTTAGCTTAACGCCTGGAATCATCATAAAAAAAATAGGTTCGTCAGGTAATTTCATCTGGTTAGCCGATGAGACGCACTTTTATACATACCATGCGCAAACCCACAAGTTAGTTACTTATTCTTTTAAAGAAATGTATCAATTAAATCAAGCTAGTCGATTGATCGTTAATGATGCGAAGTTTGTGCTTTCTAAATGGGTATTAGCCACTAATGCTGGAGTCTATCTGTCAGATGGAGAGAGTTTTTCTCACGTGCTCAGCTCTGGTAAAAACTTCATTGAGAAACTCTATTTTTCCGAGAAACGTAGAGAGCTTGTGATTGGAATGCTCAATGGTGGGCTGATTATTGATGTCGAGGACCCAAAGCGCCAACAAAAGTTGGTTGGAGATTCCCATGTATTATCTGTTGCTGAGACAGATCAAGAGTATTGGATTGGTACTGAAGATGGATTATTTGTTCATTCGTTTTTGACAGGTAAAACCGTCAAGTTAGAAAGTAATGACCAAGACAATAATGGGTTACCAGGCAATAAAATTTATTCATTGGTCAATGACTTACAAGGTGGGATTTGGATCGCAACGGATAAAGGTGTTCGTTACTTTTCTCTGTTTGGACAAAAATTTAAGCGTCATTCCATTGCACCGCTCACCAATAATCCCATGACAAAAATTGTAACAAGGTCAGATAACAACGGGTATTTGTTTTTAACTCGACAAGGGTTGTACCAAGTCGATGCTGAAGATTGGCAAGAGCCTAAACTTATTTTCTCTGGAGAAGTGCATGATGTCGCTCAAATAGATGATCATTCTCTATGGATAGCTACACATACAGGCATCGTTATTTATCACTTGCAGACAAAAAAGATGATAGAAACGAGCGTTTTACCTCTGAAGCTGCGTTCGAATGATACTAAACATCTTGAATTTGATCATGAAGGACTGTTGTGGGGAGCAACAGGTAACCATTTGTGGTCATATCAGTTGGCCGATAACTCGCTAACCGATTTCGGTTCTGAATGGTTTGTTGATGCATTTTTACCTGCAAAAATAATAAAACTTAAGTCAACTCGGCGAGGGGTATTTATCGGCACTGACCATGGTGTTTATCTTTTTGACAAAGGCAAAATTGTTTTTCTCCGAGCGACTAGTCATTATGGACAAAGCATTGATATATTTGAGAGTAGCAAGGGCGATGTTTGGTTTGCTAGTGCTTATGGCGTCTTTGTTTTGGCACATGATCGTAGTGATATTCGATCTATTGATATGGTTGAAGAGAATATTAGCCCCAAATGTTTAACTGAAACGGGCAACGGTATTTGGCTGACTTCCTCACAAGGAATCTCGCTCTATAATCCTATGGGTGAGATGGTAAAGCATTTTGGTGATCCACACGGATTGATGAATAATGAATTTAAAAGTGGAGTTTGCGAATCAAGTATTATCAATAACCAACAGCAGTTGCTGCTAGGTTCCCGTTTTGGCTTAGTGACAGCATGGTCCTCTGAACTCACGGTTGCTACCCCTCCTAATACCAATATTATCTTTAGCCAAGTGAATGTCGATCACATTCCTGTCATGTTCGGTCGTGGTCGTTTTCAGACACTAGAACTGGAATATGGAAGTTCGATAAGCTTTTTGTTTGGTGCATTGCCAGAATCGAGAGCCTTATCATTGGAGTATCGTATAGCAGGGGATAAGGAGTGGCAGAGATTAGAAAGTGCTCAGTTGACACTTGATCACCTGTTACCTGGACACTATCGTTTGCTGGTGAGAAATTACAGTCCAAATCCGCAAAACAGTATGATAAACAGTCTATCATTTATTGTGGATAACCCGTGGTATTGGTCTTCATGGGCTATTGTTCTTTACCTTTGCCTTTCTATAGGCCTTATTGCTTTTGCTTCATGGTGGCGTTCTCGTTGGGTTACCAAAGTAAACCGAAAGTTAAAAGCTCAGGTGGCCTTGAAAACGGATCAACTACGGCATCAAAGCAAAATTGTTTTGACTAATAACCAGCAGTTGCGCAAGCAATTACAAATTCGCCATATCGTTGTTGAACAGATGTTAGATTCTATTACACCTACATTAAATCAGCTGATTTATCGCTCCCAACTACATCAACTCGCGCGACTTGAGTCTTTAGCTTTAAAAGTAAAACGTGAACTGGCGTTACTTCGTAATGTAAGAAATGATAAAACAGCGACTCAGTTGCTCTACGACCTATCGATCATCTTGAACTCTTGTGTGGACGGATGGCGTGAAGAGTTCGCGAAAGCGAATATTTCGTTGGCGGTGAACAATGAGCTTAAACAAGCTTATATTGAATCTGCCCATTTTAACCTAGACATCATTTTCAATACGCTACTGTCTGATGCGGTAAAACGTCTTTACAGAAATCAAGAGCTACAAATTCATTGTTATGAAAGGGAGAAAAGACTGTTTATTGTGATGATTGACTGTGGCGATCAGGTACAGTCTATCAATAGTGATAAGCGTATCTCTGGTTTTGAACTAGAGGAAATGCAACTGTTAGTACAGCGCAGTGGTGGGGAAATACATATTTTTTCATCGCCAGAACGAAATTTAGTTGAGCTTTCTTGGCCATCAGTTGAGCTTGTGAGTGATGCACCTGAAATGATCGTCGTAGAGGAGCATTCAGAGGACAAGTTTATTGATGTAACGGAAAAAGAGTGGCTTAAAAAAGTAGAAAAATTGGTACACAATTACTATTCAGATCCTGAATTTAGTACCTCTAGTGCGGCCAAATCACTCTTCGTATCGGAGCGTAGTTTGCAGCGTCGTTTTAAAGCGATCACCAATAAAACATTCAAAGAGTATCTAAATGAGATCCGCTTAGAGAAAGCGTGCCAATATTTGCTCGCAGGAGGAAAAGTCGCCCAAGTCGCTTTTGATTGTGGGTTTAATGATCCGTCTTATTTCAGCCAAAGATTTAAACATCACTTCGGTTTATCGCCAACCCAATTTGTTGATGATAACGAGTAATACCGCCCCTGATAAATAGTGATAACTTTCCCACTTGAAGCTGCAGCGATGTTAGCGACATTCAGTCACCCTAATCACAAAGCTTATTCAGGTGTGTGGAGATGAACTCACTTTCCGCCGGCCTGCAATCAAGCTGTATCTCCCTTCTTGATTAGATTGGCTGCTGTGTTAGCTGCGCATATTTGTCTATGCTTGCGTAGATACACTCATTAATACTCAAAGTCGTAATATCAATTTATTTTGGAAATAGCACTTACTCAATAAACAGGCTGGGTCGGTGATTGTGTTGCGGTAAAGATGAGATGAGTAGAAAAAAAAGATCGTGGTATAGCCGGGGGGACTATACCACGGGTGTCAATGACACCTTCGCTTGCTGCCGGAGTGATACGAGTAACACCCGTACCACCTCTGGAATTTGTATCTAAGGAGTAATTCCTTTCGATGGATTTACTATATGGCAAAGGACTTATTTCATTTATAAAATTAACGACAACCTAGTATAAGAAAAACGACAAAATACATAATTAACTATAACTAATTGATTTTAATTGTTTATTTTAATTTCATCTGTTTTTGTTTATTTTTTTATGTTGAGCTCATTTGTACCTGATAATTTTTTAACGTTTTTAACGTCAGTTTATTTACCGAAAACAACGTGATGGATTTATGCAATCTTTGATTTCACGCAATAAAATAGAGGGTTAGCGCGTGTATTATTCGTCTGTTAATAAAAATATTTCTCATTACCACTACCATTGAGAGCAAGATAGATGAAATTATCTCAATTAAATGAAGGGGATAGCGCGAGCATTGTCGCGTTCAATCAACTTCCAAATGACATTCGTAAAAAATTGATGGTGATGGGCTTGCTGCCTCTAACTACTGTTACGTTAATCAGAAGAGCTCCTATGGGAGATCCACTTCAACTTGAAGTGAGAGGCGTCTCTTTAGCGGTACGTGAAAATATAGCCGCTTGTATTGAAGTGGAGAGAGCGTAGTGCGATATCAAATTCTAACCGTTGGTAACCCTAATAGTGGCAAAACAACGTTATTTAATGGTCTTACTGGTTCTAAGCAGCAAGTCGGTAACTGGGCTGGTGTTACCGTTGAGAAAAAAACGGGTCGCTACACTCATTCTGGAGATGAATTCATACTAACGGATTTGCCGGGTATCTACGCACTTGACAGCGGGAATGACAGTAACAGCATTGACGAATCCATTGCCTCTAGAGCGGTTCTTACACATCCTGCCGATTTAATCATTAACGTTGTGGACGTGACGTGTTTGGAGCGCAGTCTCTATATGACGCTTCAATTGAGAGAGCTCGGGCGTCCAATGATTGTGGTTTTGAATAAAATGGACGCTTTAAAAAGAGAGCGTCAAAGCCTAGACATTCAACAACTTGAGAAAGTTCTAGGTTGCCCCGTTTTTATGCTTTCTGCTACCAGTAAAGAGCAGGTGAGTCGATTCAAAGAAAAGCTGCATAAAGTACTGCTGCAAGGAGTAGCTCTTAAAGAACTGCTATTGGATTACGGCAGTGCATTTGAACAATCGATCGGAAAATTAGCCACTATTTTTCAACATAAGCAAGTGGCACCTCGCGCATTGGCCATTCGTGCTTTAGAAAATGATCTTTTGGTGATTAATGGATTGCCAGAAGTGCAGCGTGAGCTTATTCAGAAAGAGCAATTGCAAAGTGGTTTGGATATTGATCTGCATGTCGCTGATACCAAATACACATTTTTGCATGAACAGTGCCAGCAGATCCGCAAAACCGAAGGGAAACTAAGCCACAGTTTTACACAAAAAGCAGATAAGCTGATTTTAAATAAATGGGTGGGTGTACCGTTTTTCTTTGTGGTTATGTACTTAATGTTTATGTTCTCGATCAATATTGGGAGCGCTTTCATTGATTTCTTCGACATTGGCGTCGGGGCGTTACTGGTTGATGGCGGGCACTACTTACTGGATGATCATTTGCCTATTTGGCTAGTGACATTATTAGCCGATGGCCTTGGCGGAGGTATTCAAACCGTCGCCACATTTATCCCAGTTATCGCTTGTTTGTACTTATTTTTAGCTGTACTCGAAAGTTCAGGCTATATGTCTCGCGCGGCTTTTGTTTTAGATAAAGTGATGCAGAAGATAGGCCTACCGGGTAAAGCGTTTGTTCCGCTTGTTTTAGGATTTGGTTGTAACGTTCCCGCGATTATGGCGACTCGTACTCTAGATCAAGAACGTGAACGTAAATTAGCGGCATCGATGGCACCCTTTATGTCATGTGGTGCACGTTTGCCTGTTTATGCGCTATTTGCTGCGGCATTTTTCCCTGAAAGCGGTCAAAATGTAGTTTTTGCTCTTTATTTATTGGGCATTTTAGCCGCAGTGTTCACTGGTTTGGTTTTGAAGCATACGCTCTATCCGGGTTCAAGCGACAGCCTCGTTATGGAGATGCCAGATTACGAGATCCCAACGGTACAAAACGTCATGATCAAAACATGGCAGAAATTAAAACGTTTTGTTCTCGGTGCAGGGAAAACGATTGTCATCGTCGTTATGATCTTAAGCTTCCTCAATTCAGTTGGTACTGATGGCAGCTTTGGTAATGAAGATAGTGACAACTCAGTGCTATCAAAAGTGGCTCAAGTGGTTACGCCGGTATTTGCTCCTATTGGTATCAATCAAGATAACTGGCCAGCGACAGTGGGTATCATCACGGGTATTTTTGCCAAAGAAGCGGTAGTCGGAACATTAAATAATTTATATACCTCTGCTGAAGGTGATGAAAGTGAATATGACCTAATGGCGAGCCTACAAGAAGCGGTCATGTCTATACCAGAAAACCTAACGGGATTAAGCTTCTCTGATCCGCTCGGTATCGAAGTCGGAGACTTGACAGACAGTAGCGCAGTGGCTGAAGAGCAAGCCGTAGATGCCTCAATCTTTGGTAATTTGAAACAGCACTTTGTGACTGGTCATGCCGCATTTGCCTACCTTATCTTCATTTTGCTTTACACGCCTTGTGTTGCTGCAATGGGGGCTTATGTTCGTGAGTTTGGTGCGAATTACGCTCGTTTTATCGCCGTATGGACCATGGGGCTTGCTTATGGTGGCGCCGCGCTTTATTACCAGGCGACAAGGATCACCGAAACTCCTGTCGAAAGTTTAACATGGATTATTGCCATTATTATGGTGAGCTTGTTGACCTTTAAAATGCTTAAACGAAAAGGACTCCAGCAGAAAACGGTGCTTGAGGTACAAGTGGCATGATATTAAATGAGTTAAAGCGCTACATTGAAGAGAATGGAATCGTTAGCCGCTCGGCGATTGCGAAAAAGTTTTCGCTCAGTGAGGACGGCGTTGACGCTATGTTAGCCGTGTGGATAAGAAAAGGTGTGTTGTCGCGTACCATCGATACCAACAAGGCTCACCACGTAACAAGAGTGCGTTATGGGCTTAACCGAAATAACGGGCTGTCTTTGACTGTCTTACTTTAGTCATAATCGATGCCGGGCATTCTGTCTGATAAACGAAAGCCGCTAATGTCAGCGGCTTTCAAACTTTTACCCAATCTATCTTTTACCTAATATATGGTGTGAGAGACGACGTTTATCCTTTTCTAAAAATAGAACTCAGTGATAGAACATTTTGGATTCTGGTTAAGATCGCTTGCTGTTCTTGTTCGGCTCTCACTATCCCTTGAGTATTGCCCCAGATAGGCCCAGGCCATGCTACATCATTTTTAAATCGAGCAACATGGTGAATATGGAGCTGAGGCACCATGTTACCCAGCGCACCTAAATTGAGTTTATCTGGACAAAACGTGGCTTCAAGAGCTTGGCTAACGGCTTGAGATTCGCATAAAAATTGTTGCTGTTCCTGCATTGGTAGATGATGCAGCTCTTTCAAATTGGCACGTTTAGGCACCAGAATAATCCAAGGCACGGCATTATCTTTATGGAGTAAGGCTAAGCAAAGAGGAAATTCGCCAATGACGGAAGTGTCTTTGGCCAGTTGCGGGTGGAGTTCAAAATTCATGTCAATCTCACTTGCACGGATGTTATCACCGATAAAAGAAAAGGCTGACCATGGTCAACCCTTTCATTCACTCATAGCTGTCGTTACATACGTTCTAATGTATCAATACCGAGTAGCGACAAACCTTGCTTGATGGTTTTTGCTGTCAATGCAGCCAGTTTTAGACGGCTTTGTTTCACACTTTCATCTTCAGCGACTAAGATTGGGCATGCTTCATAGAAGCTAGAGAATTGGCCAGCTAATTCAAATAGGTAGCTACACATAATGTGAGGTTGGCCTTCGCGGGCAACAGCTTGTACCGCTTCTTCAAACTGCAGAAGTTTCGCAATCAAAGCTTTTTCTTTCTCTTGTGTGACTTTAATTTCACCCGTCAGGTTATCCATCGATACGCCTGCTTTAGCAAAAATTGACGCAACACGTGTGTAGGCATACTGCATGTAAGGTGCAGTGTTACCTTCAAATGCCAACATGTTGTCCCAGTCAAACACGTAATCGGTAGTACGGTGCTTAGAAAGATCAGCGTATTTCACTGCGGCCATCGCGACAGTATTGGCAATGTTCGCTTTTTCTGCGGCGTCTAAATCAGGGTTTTTGGATTCAATTAATTTAGCGGCACGCTCTTGCGCTTCATCGAGAAGATCGGCCAGACGAACAGTACCGCCAGCACGAGTTTTGAACGGGCGGCCATCTTTGCCTAGCATCATACCAAAGGCGTGGTGTTCAAGAGTCACTTCTTCAGGTACATAGCCCGCTTTGCGGACAATCGTCCATGCTTGCATTAGGTGTTGATGTTGACGCGAGTCGATAAAGTACAGCACACGGTCCGCACCCAAGGTTTCATAACGGTATTTTGCACACGCGATATCGGTTGTGGTGTATAAGAAGCCGCCATCACGTTTTTGGATGATAACGCCCATCGGCTCGCCATCTTTATTTTTGTATTCTTCAAGAAAAACGACTTGTGCGCCATCATCTTCTTGCGCCAAACCTTTTTCTTTTAAATCGGCTACGATGCCGGGCAACATGTCGTTGTACATGCTTTCGCCCATCACATCATCGCGCGTGAGCGAAACATTCAAACGATCATAGTTACGCTGATTTTGGATCATGGTGATGTCCACCAATTTTTTCCACATTTGAGCGCAGAATTCGTCACCGCTTTGTAGTTTGACCACATAATTTCGTGCTTTAGCGGCAAACACTTCATCTTCGTCGTAGAGTTTTTTTGACTCACGATAGAAAGCTTCAAGATCGGAAAGTTCCATTGAAACTTCGTTACCAGATTCTTGTTGCACACGTTCAAGGTTGGCTATCAACATACCAAATTGCGTGCCCCAGTCACCGATGTGGTTGGCGCGGATCACTTTATGGCCTAAAAATTCCAAGGTACGTACAACGGCGTCACCAATGATGGTTGAGCGTAAGTGGCCTACATGCATCTCTTTGGCAACGTTAGGCGCTGAGTAGTCTGCGACGATCGTCTTCTGCGCTTCTTTGGTTACACCAAGGTGCTCATCTGCTAGGGCGATATCCGCTTGTTTAGCAAGAAACGCTTCACTGAGGAAAATGTTGATAAAACCTGGGCCTGCAATTTCCGTTTTGCTCGCAATGCCATCGAGGTCCAGAACATCCAATACTTTTTGAGCAAATTCTCGCGGGTTGGTACCCAGTTGCTTAGCTACGCCCATGATGCCATTGGCTTGATAGTCACCAAATTGCGCTTTGGCCGATTGGCGAACAGCAGCAGGACTGCCAGCTGGTGCGCCTGCGGCTTCAAGAGCCTGAGATACTTTGTCATTAATCAGTGCTTGGATATTCACACGCGTTTCCTTTAATTCTTGGAATTGCAAAGGTATGCATTTTATTCACCATTTAGTGCCAATACATATCTTAATTTTGTTCATCATTTGGCGCACATAATACCAATTTTATTGAGGCGCTTATAGGGACTAAATTAGGAAATTTTCTACTTTTCGAAGAGTTGTTGGTACTATTAGACGATAATCATCATTTTGGACCATTTAAATGCTTGAACCATTGAAGAATGCAGCGCTTCATCCTGAACAGCTTAAGCAGGATTTAGATAAATTTATGCATAAAATTCAAGAATTAACCAAAATTTTGCATATTGATTTATCCACAAATCAAGCTGACCACATTGCACTGCGCATTAATGATCGTAAATTAGCGTCATTAGCACATGCGGCATGGCTGGAGGAAGGGCGAGAAATATCGAGTGCTCAGATAAATGGCCGTCCTATCATTGTGATTGAATTTGCGGTGCCGCTATCGGCTAATAGTTGGTCAATAGAATGTTTGGAATTGCCTTACCCTGCCGAGGGGAAAATTTACCCAGAGCAGAGCTGGGAGCATGTGGAATTTGTGGTGCCATCTGAGGCACAAACCGCGCAAGCCTATTTGCAGGATATACTGTCGGTTTACCCACGATTAAAAGAATGCTGGACTACATTAGACACTCAAGGTGTTCAAGTTAAATTGTCCAGTCCAAAAGGGGAAGGAGAGCGATTACATAACCCGACGGTTGCATTTAAGTGGCAAGGCGTGTGTATTAAACTGCATCCCCACTCTTTAAAAGAGATCGTAAAATCAGAGCAAAGATAAATTGCTCTGATGGCGATGAAGTACTGTTACCCTAAGTTATAGCTTTTAGGCCGAAGCTGGAACGCTTCAATTGAGCCAATTTCTTGCCCTAAACTGAGTTTCTGAACCGTTTGATGTGCGTTTCCTTGGCTGTGCATGATCAGTCGATTGGCGGTCCTTGGTTTTAGCTCATTGACCACAAAGCGGATCATATCACTGCGACTGAGTGATTTCAGTTCACTCAAAACCTGCTCTCTTTGATCAAAGCCGGCATCTTTATTGCCGATAGCAACCCAAAGTCTTTGCGCACGGCTGCGAAGGGTGGGGTCGGGCGTTGAAATTTGATTCCATAAACCGCGCTTACTGCTGTGCCACTGGTATTCGTTGAGCTCCAGCAACACCATGTAAAAAGCATTTAAAAATTCATCTACAGCGCTAATCAGCTCATAAGGGGCAGCATTCGGTGACTGGACGTAGAGTACGATGCCTGGGTGACGGTTTAATGGCATGTTGCCCGTTCCGACCATATAACCAAGTTGCTGCTTAGTGCGAATTTCATGAAAAAATGTAGCGGACATCAAGTGATTAGCTAATGAATATAAGGCGATGCTGCGCGGTGCGGCATCATTGCACTGATAATAGACCACCACAGCAGAATCTTCTTGATCGCAGTGAACCTCTTTTTGAAAAGTCCCACTCTCTCCGAGCATGACGAGTGGTCTTAATGATTCCTCGTACTGTTGATCTTTGACTCGTAATGCATTTTTAAGCGTATCTGCCATCGCTTGTGCATCACTTCTTAACCAGTCGCCATAGACAAACATCTCAACATGAAGTTGCGCTAATATTTGTTCAACGAAATCACTGAGCTCATCGACTTCTATCTGCTTTAAGGCACCAAGTAGCGTTTCATAAGGAGGGTTGTTGGGTTGTAAAATACCCGTCATTGCATTGAAAAGCTGCGAAATTGGACGATCTTTAGTGGTATTTTGCCAGTTACGAAGCAGTTGTTGCTTGATGGTGTTAAAGCGTTTTAGGCTAAAATCACGTTTAGCAAAGCGTGCGAGAATCATCTCCATTAACTGTGGTTGTTTTTCGCTAAAACCAGAAAGCATCAGGGTGACGCCGCCTTGATGAGCGTACATGTTGTAACTCATCCCAGCAATTTCTGCTTGGTAAGTTTCCGTGGCCAGCGAGTCTAAAAACATTTCCACACAGAGACGGGTTTTAACAATATTTCGAGAAGTGGCTACCGAGATGGGGCTATCAATCGCGATGTAAATTACCCCTTTAGGCACTCTAAATTCATGGTCTTGTAGATGCCATAAACGAAAGCCTGGTAACTCTTCAATGACTTCCGGGTGTAAAGACGTTGAAGGCTCTAACGGTTTTGGGTCTAAGTCGTAACAGATAAAAGGATTGAGTGGCGGTAAGTTTGTTTCAATGTCGCAAGGGGTTGCGAATGCTGCAAGTTGTGACGCCGATAATGGAGTAATTGAATAAGGTGTAAAATACCATTTCGCTTTCTTATCGTAATACCCATCTTTAGCAATTAACGTGGCGCGTAGATTTTCAGGAGTTAAATAATGAAGTGCTTGCTTAAGTAGCGATTCGTTGTAGCCCGCCATCATGTAATCGCCATAGATAGTGTCTTGCGGCTGATAGTGCTGCATATTGACCACTAAATGGCTGACCATGTCTAATGGCCTTGTCGTTTCTTGAAAGCGAAAAGCCGATTCAAGCACCGCTCTTTTCTCAAGGTAACGCCATTCGTTTAGCCCCTGATCTGCGATTAATTTAATCTGAGTAAAGAGTGACTGGATGATGTTATCGACCTGTTTTACGCCTTCATGTGTCAGGCTAAAACTTATCGAAAACTCACGATAATTGCTGCCACTCGCGCCGCCTCCAGCCGATAAGGACGTGATCCAACCTTTCTCTTTTAATGCCAGCATTAAACTGCCTTCACCTTCGTAACCGATGAGATGGGCGAAATAAGAGAGAGGTTTGACATGATAAAAGTCATCCGTGCTTGGGGCAGGGAAGCTTAAAATCAGTTTGCGGATCTCTTTTCGTGGCTCGATTTGAATCAAGACGCCTCGGTGCGCGTCTAAAACAAAAGGCACCTCTATTTTTTTCGGGCCGAGCTGTTTATTTGGGATGGAGGAAAATTCATCTCTTGCCCACTGCTCTAACTCATCAAGTGTCTGTGGGCCTGCTAGCGAGAGCGTCATCAAATCAGCCGAGTAATTTTCATGGTGAAAACGGACAATTTCTTCACGGATAGAGACACCATTTCTATCACACAGCGTTTCTAAATTACCCACTGAAAATTTAGCAAACGGGTGTTGCGGATTGATGGTTTCTTTTTGAACCTGATAGAGCCTTCTCGAATCATCATTCTGTTTGAGTTTAAATTCAGAATCCACCGCTTGGCGTTCTTTATCTAGGGCTTCTTCATTAAATAAGGGGGCACAAAAGAATTGGCTGAATCGGTCCAAGGCTTTTTCAAAATGATTTGGGCTTACATCAAAGAAAAAACAGGTGTGCTCTGTACCAGTCCATGCGTTATTGCTGCCACCATGTTGATTAATAAAACTTTGAAACTCACCAATTTTCGGGTACTTTTCTGTGCCTAAAAACAGCATGTGTTCCAGATAGTGGGCAAGACCTTCTCTGTCTTCAGGGTCATCAAAATGCCCCACATTAATCGCTAAAGCAGCGGCTGACTTTTGTGCATCATCCGCTTGAATAAGTAATGTTCTCAGACCATTAGTTAACGTAATGTAGCGGTATTGGTTGGTGTCGTTAGGGCTTAAATGCACAGTGACTCTCCACAGAAAAGGCTTTTTTAATTATGGCGTTGAAACGGTTAGGTGCAAATTTCAAGCAATGATTTTATGAGCGAAGTGCCATTTTAGTCCTTCAGGAGACTTTTTAATAGACTGTTAACAGTGTCGAAGTCTTTGCTTGGTTGCCTGATATAATCGAGAATAAAGCCGCCTAGACGGCATAGATAATAACCACTAGGAATGAGTAATGAAGATTTTTATTATGCGTCACGGAGAAGCTGAACATTATGCAGCGAGTGATGCACAAAGGGCCTTAACCGAAAGAGGTCTTCGTGAGTCTGTTGCTGTGGCTCGTGCTTGTGAAAAGCAAGATCTTCGCCATGTAGATAAAGTATTGGTAAGCCCTTACTTACGGGCGCAGCAAACTTGGGCTGCTATAGCCTCTTATTTTAATGCCGATGAGGTTGTGACCTGTGATGACATCACACCTTATGGGAAAGCGGAAGTGGTATTTGAGTATGTCTCTGCCTTGGCCGATGTAGAACAAATCGAATCAGTGCTGCTGGTGTCTCATTTACCGTTAGTTGGCTATCTCGCGGCTGAATTTGTTACCGATTTAGTCCCTCCAATGTTCCCCACATCCGGTCTGATTGGTATCGAATATGATAGAGAGTTGCGCAAAGGACAGCAGATCTGGAGTATTAATCCTTAAACCACCATTCAAAGTAAAAGAAGTTCACGTAATTTGAATAACTAGGCTACGTTAAGTGAAGGGTTATTGCCTTTACCAATGTAGCCATTATTTTGACTGTTTTACTGGACTAAAAATTGCATCGCCGAGTTAACGCATTGTCGCATTTATAGATATTTATCAACAGATTGCTTGCTAACCTATGAAATTTACTCTTCCATTTGCAGATAAATTGCCATCAATACCGCAGCGAAGTATGCCAGCAATCGGTGCGCCGGTTATGGTATTGGCCACGTTGGCTATGGTCGTTTTACCGATCCCAGCCTTCCTATTGGATCTGTTTTTCACTTTTAACATTGCCTTATCGATGGTGGTGTTACTCGTTACTGTCTATACCCGTAGACCGCTTGATTTTGCTGCTTTTCCTACGGTTTTGCTTATTGCAACCTTACTTCGACTAGCCTTGAACGTTGCTTCAACCCGTGTGGTTTTATTGTATGGTCATGAAGGCCCTGGGGCGGCTGGTAACGTCATTGAAGCGTTTGGTAGTGTGGTGATCGGTGGTAACTACGCCGTCGGTTTAGTGGTGTTTTTGATCTTGATGATCATCAACTTCATGGTAGTAACCAAAGGTGCGGGACGTATTTCTGAGGTGAGTGCTCGCTTTACCCTAGATGCTTTGCCGGGTAAGCAAATGGCCATAGATGCGGACTTAAATGCGGGTTTAATCGATCAAGACCAAGCGCGGCTACGACGTTTCGAAGTAACCAAAGAAGCGGATTTCTACGGTTCAATGGACGGTGCGTCAAAATTTGTTAAAGGGGATGCGATTGCTGGGATCTTAATTTTGTTCATCAACATTATTGGCGGCTTATCGATTGGTATGGCGCAATATGGGTTGGGGTTTAAAGAAGCGATCCAAATCTACACACTGCTGACCATTGGTGACGGCTTAGTGGCTCAGATCCCCTCATTGCTGCTTTCGATTGGTGCTGCCATGATGGTTACCCGTCAAAATACCGATGAAGATATGGGAGAGCAAGTCGTCTTCCAACTGTTTGACAACCCTAAAGCATTGATGATTACCGCTTGTATTCTCGGCATCATGGGCATTGTACCGGGTATGCCTCACTTTGCTTTTTTACTGCTAGCCGCGTTAGCGGGTGGTTGCGCGTATTGGATGATACGCAAACAGAAAAAAACCGCCGATGAAAAGAAACTGCCTGCAAAAGTGGACAACGAAGCACCCACTCAAAAAGAGCTCTCTTGGGATGATGTTCAACCCGTTGATGTGATTGGCTTAGAAGTGGGCTATCGATTGATACCGCTGGTGGACCGAGATCAAGGTGGAGAGCTGCTCGAACGCGTAAAAGGTGTTCGGAAAAAACTGTCGCAAGACTTTGGCTTTCTCATCCCCGCAGTGCATATTCGCGACAATTTAGAATTAACACCCAATAGTTATCGCATTACCTTAATGGGGGTTGCTGTTGGTGAAGCGGAGATCCGCCCAGATCAAGAACTGGCGATTAACCCTGGTCAAGTCTATGGTGTTATTGACGGTGAACGCACACTCGACCCTGCATTCGGCCTTGAAGCGGTTTGGATCCGTGAAGAACAACGTGAACACGCACAAGCTCTCGGTTACACAGTTGTGGACTCATCGACCGTACTCGCCACTCATTTGAGTCAGCTTCTCACTAATAACGCCTCGCAACTGATTGGTCATGAAGAGGTTCAAAACTTAATTGAAATGCTGGGTCGCTCAGCGCCAAGGCTAGTTGAAAACTTCGTTCCAGATCAACTGCCGTTGGGTACAGTCGTTAAGGTACTGCAAAACCTACTCAATGAAGCGATTCCAATCCGAGATATTCGAACCATAATACAAACCTTGGCGGAGTATTCTGGGCGGAGTCAAGAACCTGACATCCTAACGGCGGCCGTTCGAATCTCATTGAAGCGTTTAATCGTCCAAGAAATCAATGGTATAGAACCTGAACTACCAGTGATAACACTGATTCCTGAGCTGGAACAAATATTGCATCAAACCATGCAGGCGTCAGGAGGAGAATCGGCAGGTATTGAGCCAGGCTTAGCAGAGCGTTTACAAGCTGCACTGAGCCATGCAACGCAAGAACAAGAATTGAAAGGTGAGCCCGCCGTGTTACTCACGTCTGGTGTGCTTCGTTCCACTTTGGCGAAGTTTGTGAAAAACACGATACCTAATTTGCGTGTGCTCTCTTATCAAGAAATACCTGACGAGAAACAAATTCGGATTGTTCAAGCCGTTGGGAACTAACGAAACTGTTGTTACCTAATCGGGCTTTAGCCATTTAACACGGATATCTGCTTTGAAAATAAAACGATTTTTTGCCAAAGATATGCGAACAGCGCTGCTGCAAGTGAAAGAAGAGCTTGGTGCGGAAGCGGTGATCATGTCGAATAAAAAAGTCGCGGGTGGTGTGGAAATCGTTGCCGCTGTGGATGGTGAACAGCCCACCCAGCAAAACAGTGCCAAGCGCTATAATTCGCAGCCTAGACAACAAGGTTACACCCAAGTCACCCCGTCTTTGAACAAATCCTCTCGTGAGTTGGATGATGATCGAGTCAGCCTGCAAAACAGCGCAGATACTGGGCGTTCAATGACCAAACGTTTTGCAAATATGTTAAAGCAGTACAGCACACCAAGTGGCTCAGATTCGGACTATCACGCCGAAAATGAAGATTCGCTCTCTGCATTATTGCAACGTCAATCGGGTTCATCTAACACCAACTCAGGACACGGTAGTGCAGAGTTACGAGCCGATTCGCCATTAGCGAAGTTAATTGCAGAGGATAGAAGAGCGTCCACCCGTCAAACGCCGAAGCTAGATCCGTCGCGTTATGATCGTTACCCAACGCAAGAGGCGAGTGTTTCGAACCCAGAGCTGGAAAACATGCGTGAAGAGATGACCTCAATACGCCGCCTGTTAGAACATCAAGTTTCAGGATTAATGTGGCAAGAAGTTGAGCGTCGAGAACCTTTGCGTGCCATGCTCATTAAAAGACTTGAGCGCATGGGGGTTTCACAAGAACTGGCTGACCAGCTTGCGTGCTATATCCCAGAAGATACTGCTCCAACTAAAGCTTGGAAGGCACTGCTTGGCTTAGTGGCTGATCAAGTCCCTGTTTCCAAACAAGATATTCTGAAACGTGGTGGTGTGGTTGCGCTATTAGGCCCAACAGGGGTTGGTAAAACCACCACCATTGCTAAACTAGCCGCTCGCGCTGCTATGGAGTATGGCGCTGATAACGTTGCTCTAGTCACCACAGATACCTACCGTATTGGTGCTCATGAACAGCTCTCTATTTATGGCCGAATCATGGGTTGTCCAGTAAGAGTTGCTAAAGATTCCAGTGAGTTAGCCGATGTAATATATCAGCTAAGAAATCGGCGTTTAATTTTAGTTGATACCGCGGGGATGGGGCAGCGTGATGTTCGGTTATCAGAGCAGCTCGATACCCTGATGCAAGAGAGTGGCGAAATCATCCACAGTTACCTTGTTCTGCCTGCAACGGCACAAAGAAAAGTATTACAAGAAACAATCGAGCACTTTAGAAGGATCCCTCTTTCAGGGTGCATTATGACTAAGCTTGATGAGTCATTGAGCTTAGGGGAATTTGTGAGTGTCGTGGTTCAAAACGCACTGCCCGTTGCTTACATCGCGAATGGCCAGCGTGTACCAGAAGATATTGTGATTGCCCAGCCGAAGTACATGGTTGCAAAGGCAAACGAATTGCTAGAGAAGTCGACAGAGAATGAACCTCACTATTGGAGCAGCGACTCCGAGAGATTCTAGGCGGCGGACAAATATGGCGAATAATATGATATATGACCAAGCGAGCGGTTTACGCCGCTTAACTCAACCGTCACTGACCAAAGTCATATCTGTGACTGGTGGTAAAGGTGGTGTGGGTAAATCTCACGTGACACTCGGCATGGCGATCTGCATGGCTCGTCAAGGCAAAAAAGTCATGGTGTTGGATGCAGACTTAGGTTTAGCTAACGTGGATGTGATGCTTGGCATACGCCCGAAGCGAAACTTAGGGCATGTACTGGCTGGCGAGTGTGAACTCAAAGATGCCATCGTCGAGGGGCCTTTTGGGATACGAATAATTCCAGCGACCTCGGGCACACAGTCGATGACAGAGTTGTCACACGCCCAACATGTTGGTTTAATACGCGCCTTTGGCAGTTTAGAAGATGAGATGGATATTCTGCTCATCGATACAGCCGCAGGTATTTCTGATATGGTCGTGAGCTTCTGTCGCGCCGCACAAGATGTAGTGATCGTGGTATGTGACGAACCGACATCCATCACCGACGCTTACGCGCTGATCAAGCTCTTAAGTCGTGAACACCAAGTGCAACGTTTTAAAATTGTGGCCAATATGGTGAGAAGTTATCGTGAAGGACGGGAATTATTTGCTAAATTAACTTTAGTGACAGAAAGATTCCTAAATGTGAGCCTTGAACTTGTTGCTTGCATACCTTTGGATGATAAAGTGCGACAAGCAGTAAAAAAACAAAAAATAGTGGTCGATGCGTTTCCACGGTCACCTGCGGCACTGGCAATCAGCTCGTTGGCAAGTAAAGCGTTAACGTGGCCAATTCCAAGAACGCCGACAGGCCATCTGGAATTTTTTGTCGAGCGTTTGCTAAATAGAACAGAAAGTGTAGGGGAACCATTCGGTGAATAAAGCGCTTACTTATGACCAACACGGAAACCTAAAGAGCCAACAAGCATTTTTAGAAAAATACTCTGTATTGGTTAAGCGTATTGCACACCATTTAGCAGGTCGCCTGCCACCAAACGTATTGGTCGAAGATCTAATACAAGCCGGTATGATAGGCCTACTTGAAGCACAAAAAAATTATGATGGGAGTAAAGGTGCAAGCTTTGAAACCTACGCAGGAATTCGAATTCGTGGAGCTATGCTCGACGATATTCGGCGTGGTGATTGGGTTCCACGCTCGGTTCATAAACACAACCGAGAGATAACCCATGCAATTTCAGTTCTAGAAGGTGAGCTAAACCGAAACCCAACTGATACAGAAGTTGCGAAGTATTTAGGCATGTCGCTGGATCAGTACCATACTGTATTAACTGACATTAATTGCTCACGGATTGTCGGAATCGAAGATTTAGGTATTTCTGATGATGCAATTTCTCCTCTGGATGACGATGAAGACAACTCGCCATTTAAGGGAGTCGCCGATGAATCGTTTCGTAAAGCATTGGTTGAATCAATAAAATCACTTCCAGAACGTGAAGCTTTGGTACTTTCGCTCTATTATGATGAAGAGCTAAACTTAAAAGAAATTGGTGAAGTTCTAGGTGTTAGCGAATCCCGCGTTAGCCAGATACTAAGCCAATCTATGCAGCGACTAAGAACGAAGTTAAGTTCTTGGACGCAAAATGACTAATATCACTGATTTCGAGCTCAGTGGAGGCAATTTTGAATAAAAACATGAAGATCCTTATTGTTGACGACTTTTCAACAATGCGCCGTATTGTTAAGAATCTACTTCGTGATTTGGGCTTCAATAATACCCAAGAAGCAGATGATGGCCTGACAGCGTTGCCTATGCTAAAGAAAGGTGATTTTGAGTTTGTGGTTACAGACTGGAATATGCCGGGCATGCAAGGCATCGATTTGTTGAAAAATATCCGAGCAGACGCAGAACTTAAGCATCTGCCTGTTCTGATGATCACCGCAGAAGCAAAACGCGAACAAATCATCGAGGCTGCTCAAGCAGGTGTGAATGGTTATATCGTAAAACCTTTTACTGCTGCTACGCTTAAAGAAAAACTGGATAAAATTTTCGAGCGTTTATAAAGCGTGTGGTCACAGACAAAAGGTGCTCTATTCATTTATGCGCGAAAAGGCTAATCGATGATTTCATTAGAACAAGCAAAAGAACTCGTTCAGCTACTGGAAAATGGACAGCAAGATCAGGCGAATCAACTCTTTAAAGAGACCTACGACAAAGCAAGCAATCCAATGCTGCAAGAAATAGGCACTTTGACAAGGGAACTGCATGAATCGCTCAAACAGTTCAACCTTGATGAACGGATGGCTGAGATTGCAAATGACGAAATTCCAGATGCAAGGGATCGTCTTCAATATGTAATTGATAAAACGGAAGTAGCTGCGAATAAAACAATGGATGCAGTGGATCGATGTATGCCGATCGCTGACAGCCTTCACGAAGGTTTGTTAAAAGTGCGTCCACAATGGAATGAGTTGATGCATGGACGTATTGATCTCATTGAGTTTAAAGCACTTTGTCACCGTATTGATGATCTACTATCACAAGTTGAAGGCAACAGCAGCGAATTGCGAGGTCAGCTAACTGAGATATTGATGGCTCAAGACTTTCAAGATCTCACTGGCCAAATAATTCGGCGTGTTATTACGCTGGTTAATGAAGTTGAGAAACGCCTAGTTGAGATTCTCACTGCCTTTGGGGCTAACCAAATAGAACAAAAAACAGACAAGAAGAACCCATCTATCGAACCTGAAGGTCCTATTTTGAACCCTCATGAAAGAGCCGATGCGGTTTCATCTCAAGACGAAGTCGATGATTTGTTATCGAGTCTTGGTTTTTAGGGGTAACGTATGAGCTACGAATTAGACGACGACATTCTTCAGGACTTTTTGGTTGAAGCAGGTGAAATTCTCGAATTGCTCTCAGAGCAATTGGTTGAACTTGAGAACAACCCCGAAGACAGGGAGTTATTAAATGCGATTTTCCGCGGTTTCCATACCGTTAAAGGTGGGGCCGGGTTTCTTGCCCTCACCGAGCTGGTTGAGACGTGCCACGGTGCCGAGAACGTATTTGATATCTTACGCAATGGCCAAAGAAGTGTAACATCGAGCTTGATGGATACGATGTTACGAGCTTTAGACACCGTTAACGCACAGTTTCGCGCTGTTCAAGATCAAGAACCCTTAGAGCCTGCAGATCCCGCTCTACTCGATGAACTTCATAAATTGTGTCGTCCTGCTTCTGAAGATGAAATTGACGAAGTGGAGCCTGTTATTGCTGAAGTTGAAGTCGAGGAAGAGGCCGCTATCGAAGCGCCTGAACCGGAAGTCATTCAACCAGTGGCCTCAAAGGCTGTCGCGTCAAATTCTATCGATGAAATCACGCAAGATGAATTTGAAAAACTGTTAGACGAATTACATGGCAAGGGCACCGCGCCTAATGCTCATTCTGAAAATGCCGCACCAGCGGCCCCAGCGCCTAAAGCCCCAAGTGCATCAGTGGCTGCTAGTGGTGACATTACGGATGACGAATTTGAAAAGCTGCTTGATGAACTGCACGGCGTAGGCAAAGCTCCAACCGTTGAACCCGCTCCTGAGGTTACAGCGAAACCAACTACTCCGCCTAAATCAACAGCGGCACCTAAAGCTTCTGCTGGTGGTGGCGATGATTTGATGACGGACGAGGAGTTTGAAAAGCTTCTTGACGAACTGCATGGCTCAGGAAAAGGGCCATTGCCAGAAGAGTTGGAAATGGCAACCAGACCTGCTTCTGAAAATGTGAAGCCAGCAGAGCCTATAAAACCAACAGAGACCGCAAAACCGAAAGCTGAAGCGGCGAAACCTACACCGGCTCCTCAGCCTAAAGTAACGGCTCCAGCCGCCTCTTCCCCGGCGAAAGCTCCGGTTGCAGTGGCTGAGAAAAAAGAAGTATCAGCACCTGCTGTGGCTAAAAAAGCGCAAACTCAGCCGGAAACAACAGTCCGTGTTGATACATCAACGCTCGACATCATTATGAACATGATTGGCGAATTGGTGCTAGTGCGTAACCGCTTGCTGAGTTTAGGGCTTAATAGCAACGACGAAGAGATGGCAAAAGCGGTGGCTAACCTTGATGTAGTTACTGCGGATTTGCAAGGCGCTGTTATGAAAACGCGCATGCAACCGATTAAGAAAGTGTTCGGTCGTTTCCCTCGCGTGGTTCGAGACCTTGCACGTACCCTGAAAAAAGACATCGTGCTTGAAATGCGGGGCGAAGAAACAGACCTTGATAAAAACTTGGTTGAAGCGCTTGCAGACCCATTGATCCACTTAGTGCGTAACTCAGTTGACCACGGCATTGAAATGCCTGATGTGCGTAGCAAATCTGGAAAGCCAAGCACGGGTAAAATCATACTCTCAGCTTCGCAAGAAGGTGATCATATTGAGCTAGCTATCGTCGATGATGGCGGCGGTATGGACCCAGATAAGCTGCGTAGTATTGCGGTTAAACGAGGCATGATGGATGAAGATGCGGCGTCGCGTCTCTCCAATAAAGAGTGTTTCAACTTAATCTTTATGGCGGGATTCTCCAGTAAAGAGCAAATTTCAGACATTTCTGGGCGTGGTGTTGGGATGGATGTTGTAAAAACAGCCATCAATACACTCAATGGTTCAATTGACATCGATTCTGAGATGGGCAAAGGGACTAAGATTACGATCAAAGTGCCGCTAACACTCGCTATCTTACCGACATTGATGGTTGGGGTCGCAGGGCATCCATTTGCTCTACCACTTGCGAGCGTGAATGAAATTTTCCACCTTGATCTTAGCCGGACGAACGTCGTTGATGGACAACTGACCATCATAGTACGTAAAAAATCGATACCACTCTTCTACTTACAGAATTGGCTAGCACCTAAAGCAGGTAAAATAGAACTGCGTAAAGGTCATGGACATGTTGTTATTGTTCAGATTGGTAGCCAGCGAGTTGGTTTTGTGGTTGATACCTTAATTGGCCAAGAAGAAGTGGTAATCAAACCACTAGATAAGCTTCTTCAAAAAACACCGGGTATGGCTGGGGCAACGATTACCAGCGATGGACATATTGCACTAATACTAGATGTGCCAGATTTGCTTAAGCAGTATGCTGCTGCTTCCCGCATTTAAATGAGCACACAATATAAGGACACCCATGGCGATTAGAGTATTAGTCGTTGATGATTCGAGCTTTTTTAGACGGCGTGTGAGTGAAATTATTAACTCTGACACCCGTCTAGAAGTGATTGATGTTGCAACTAACGGTAAAGAAGCCGTAGAAAAAGCGAGAATCTTAAAGCCTGATGTCATCACAATGGATATTGAGATGCCAGTTATGGATGGCATTACTGCTGTCCGTGAAATTATGGCTGCGAACCCGATCCCAATCTTGATGTTCTCATCGCTGACTCATGATGGTGCCAAAGCAACGCTAGATGCTTTAGATGCTGGAGCGTTAGATTTCTTACCGAAAAAGTTTGAAGATATTGCTCGTAACCGTGATGAGGCTGTCGCTTTATTACAACAACGGGTTATTCAAATCGCGTCGAAAAAAGGGATGCTGAGAAGACCTTTGGTTTCACGCCCAGTGCCGAGCACATCGTCGCCGTTTGCTAATAGAACAGCAGCTACAACGGCGAGTTCCCCTGCGCCGAAATCAATGAGCACATTGGCTCGCTTTAAAGCTACAGGTAAAAAATATCAGTTGACCGCTATCGGTACCTCTACAGGGGGCCCGGTTGCGTTACAAAAAATATTGACGAAGTTACCTGCGAATTATCCGCATCCGATCGTACTCATTCAACACATGCCAGCCACTTTCACTGCTGCATTTGCAAACCGGCTCAACTCACTGTGTAAAATTGAAGTGAAAGAAGCAGAAGATGGCGATGCATTGCGCCCAGGCGTTGCTTACTTGGCTCCGGGTGGTAAACAGATGATGATTGAGGGCCGTCCGGGTAGTGCAAAATTGCGCATTATCGATGGTGGCGAACGTATGAATTATAAGCCGTGTGTTGATATAACATTCGGTTCTGCGGCTAAGATCTATGCAGATAAAGTGCTGTCAATGATATTGACTGGTATGGGAGCCGATGGTCGTGAAGGGGCTCGAATGTTACAAGCCGCAGGGGCAACCATTTGGGCTCAGGATGAAGAAAGTTGCGTGGTGTATGGCATGCCGCAAGCTGTCGCAAAAGCGGGGATCTCGTCTGAAGATTTACCGTTAGAGCGTATATCAGAACGAATGTTAGTTGAAGTTGGCCTCGCATAAAGGAAGTTCAATGATTGTATGGAGTATTGCAAACCAAAAAGGCGGTGTGGGTAAAACAACCACAACGATTACGCTTGCCGGTTTGCTAAGTCAGCAAGGCAAAAGAGTGCTGTTGGTCGATACTGACCCTCACGCCTCGCTTACTACATACTTAGGTTATGATTCTGATGGCGTGCCCGTCAGCCTGTTTGACCTATTTCAGCAACGTGAGTTAACAGAGCAAAGCGTTACCCCTCTTATCCTAAAAACCGATGTTGAAGGCATTGATCTCATCCCTGCCCATATGTCTCTAGCCACTTTAGATAGAGTCATGGGCAACCGCAGTGGAATGGGGCTGATTTTGAAACGTGCGCTTCTTGCATTGCGCCATAATTATGACTACGTATTGATCGACTGTCCTCCAATCTTAGGGGTAATGATGGTTAATGCATTGGCCGCCAGCGATCGTATCTTAATTCCAGTGCAGACTGAGTTTCTGGCTATGAAAGGGCTCGAAAGGATGATTCGCACCTTAGCCATCATGCAAAAATCTCGTAGTCGATCGTTTAAAGTGACTATCGTACCGACTATGTACGACAAGCGAACCCGGGCTTCTTTGCAAACGCTGAATCAACTTAAAAAAGATTACCCAGAGCAAGTTTGGAGCTCTGCTGTACCTATAGACACCAAGTTTCGTGATGCGAGTTTAAAGCGCTTGCCTGCTTCTCATTTTGCTGAAGGTAGCCGTGGTGTTTTTGCTTATAAACAGTTGCTGATTTATTTAGAGAGGCTAGCTATTGATGAGTAGTGGGCCATTTTTATCCAGTGAACAAGCACTCGATGACTACTTTACAGCGTTACTAGATGAAGAAGCGATTGAACTTGAGCTGAAAGCGGAAGAGCAAAAAGAATTGTCCCTTGCTGAACCTGAGTTAGCGCTTTCGACATCGGTGCAATCTGTACCGGAAAAAAGTTATTACCATGCTGAAGTGGTTGAGTTTGAGCTGCCGAATTTAGATGATGTGCAGCGCTTATTAAGCCAGCTAGAATCAAGTAATCCAGTGGCAGAGTTAGAGCTGGAAGAGATCATGGAGCAAAACACCGTTCAGATCGCTTTAAAAACTCAACCAGTGACTGAAATTGTTGAAGAGATCCAAGAATGGGATATTCCCGCCGATACCTTGGAAACAGAACCTGAAGTTGAAATTCTGACTGCGGCAGACACTGTTGAAGAATTTGCTGTTGACGTGGAAGTGGTTGAGCAACCGACGGCTGAAGTCGAACTTGAAACGCAAGCGGGCTACTCTGGAATTGGTACATGGCAAAGCACTGCGAGAACACGAGATTTTCAAGTGCTCTATTTTGAAGTGAATGGCGTGACGTTTGCGGTGCCTCTTGATGAACTTGGGGGGATCCACCGTATGGCAACGCTCAATCATTTAATCGGTCGACCTGCTTGGTACCTTGGACTGCAAACGAATAAAGATAATCAGCTAGATGTTGTCGATACGGCAAAATGGGTAATGGCAGAAAAGCTCCATGATGATAGCTACAAAGAAGGTTATCAATACATCGTCATGCTTGGTGACAGTATGTGGGGGTTAGCAAGTACTCAGCTTATGGGTACAGAATTGCTAAGCTCAGAGAAGGTCCGCTGGCGAGAACAGGCAGGCAAAAGGCCGTGGCTTGCTGGAATGGTAAAAGAAAAAATGTGTGCTTTGATCCATGTTGAAGCATTGATAGCTATGCTTAATGCAGGGCTTGATGTAAAAGCACTAGAGAAATAATAATACATTGATGTCGGAATCGACTTAGAGAGGAAAAGGTATGTCTCAGACTAACGAAGTAGAAGTAAGAAAAGACAAGTCTAACGACGAAGTGCTTCAGTGGGTGACGTTCCAACTAGAAGAAGAAACATACGGAATTAATGTAATGCAGGTACGTGAAGTACTCCGCTATACAGAAATTGCACCGGTACCAGGTGCTCCTGATTATGTTCTTGGCATCATTAACCTACGTGGTAATGTTGTGACCGTCATTGATACACGATCTCGTTTTGGCTTAATGCAAGGTGAAATCACGGATAATACACGCATTATTGTGATTGAATCTGAGCGCCAAGTGATTGGTATTTTAGTCGATAGCGTTGCGGAAGTAGTTTACCTACGTTCTTCTGAAATCGATACTACACCAAGTGTTGGTACTGATGAGAGCGCTAAGTTTATCCAAGGCGTGAGCAACCGTGACGGTAAGCTATTGATCCTTGTTGACCTGAATAAACTGCTAACTGAAGACGAGTGGGACGAGATGGTCCACCTATAATGAGCGAAGCTATGTTGTTCAGTGCTCCTGTTATTCTTATAGGGAGCGCGGTTTTTGTTGTTGTATTTTTGTTGCTGGTGTTACTTCGTGTACGTCAGGGACTTGCCCAACAGATTGATCACCAAAGACAACAAGCCCGATCGTTAGATAAGGAGTTGCAAAAGGCGAATAGACAGCTGTTGGAAATACGCTCAGTTGCTATTGGTCTTGGCCAAAAAGTGACGGATCAGCAGGATCTCATCCAGCATTTAAACGAGCGAATTACTGAATTGGAACATGTTGATACGGATGGGCGTTTATACAGCCGAGCGACAAAAATGGTCCAACTCGGTGCTGACATCAATGAGCTTATTAAAGAGTGTGAGCTACCTAAAGCTGAAGCTGAGTTGATGATGTCCTTGCAGAAGAAAATTGCAGGGCATGAAAGCATCCCGCCACTGAGTAGTCACCCGGAAGGTCGCGAGCCGGTGCAAAGTACGAGGCGACCTGCAAAAAAATAGTCGAAAGAGCGAAACTAGAGAGGGAAGCCAATGGCTTCCCTCTCTAGTTTTGAATGTGGTTAAATGTAACCATAAAGTAGTAAATGAGACAGAAAATAATTAAAAATTAACAGTTTCTTACC
The DNA here is from genome assembly GCF_963875605.1 of Vibrio sp. V04_P4A5T148. NCBI lineage: Bacteria > Pseudomonadati > Pseudomonadota > Gammaproteobacteria > Vibrionales > Vibrionaceae > Vibrio > Vibrio sp. V04_P4A5T148. Next base: position 26,061 of record NZ_CAWNMS010000091.1, on the reverse strand, counting down.
TAGTTTCGTGACTGGTAATAGTCTTATTATGTTTTGTCTTAGGTGTGGTGTGCTAATATAGCGGCTCAAATTTCTCGATTTAGATGCACATGCTTGAAGTAAATAACCTGACCGCAATTCGTGATGAAAGAGTTCTGTTTGAAGCACTTAGCTTTGTGATTCATGCTGGCGAATTGGTGCAGATTGAAGGACGGAACGGCACAGGTAAAACGACCTTACTACGAATTATTACCGGGTTAGGTGATAGAGAGGATGGTTCTATTTTGTGGAATGGCATGAATATTGAGTCTAATCGTGATGATTACCACCAAGATTTACTGTTTCTTGGTCATCAAACTGGGGTTAAGCGCGATTTGACGGCATTCGAGAATCTTCATTTTTATCAATCAGTGCATAATGCAGAATCGTCTTCTCAAGAGATATATCAAGCCTTGGCTAAAGTGGGTTTAGCTGGCCGAGAAGACGTGGCTGCAGGCCAGCTTTCTGCCGGACAACAGCGCCGAGTTGCGCTGGCTCGTTTGTGGCTCAGTCAACAAAAGTTGTGGATTTTAGATGAACCGTTAACTGCGATTGATAAGCAGGGTGTCAAAGTGTTGGAAGCCTTATTTCTAGCGCATGCGCAACAAGGTGGCATTGTTGTATTGACCACACACCAAGATATGTTTGCTAACTATCCGCAATTGCGAAAAATTAAATTGGGGCATGAGTCATGATCGTGACCATGGGGATGATCATCCGTCGTGAATTATTGATCGCCTTTCGACGTCAAGCCGATATTTTTAATCCACTGTGGTTTTTTATCATAGTGATCACCCTATTCCCGCTGAGTATCGGCCCAGAGCCTGCTTTGCTCGCCCGTATCGCTGCAGGTATTGTTTGGGTTGCGGCGTTACTGTCGGCGCTACTATCACTTGAGCGTCTGTTTCGCGATGATTTTCAAGACGGGTCACTTGAACAAATGATGCTGATCCCAGTGCCATTACCCATAGTCGTTATTTCAAAAGTCGTGGCTCATTGGTTATTGACTGGACTGCCTTTAATTTTAATTAGCCCATTGTTAGCCGTATTATTGTCATTAGATTTTAATACGTGGCTTGCAGTTGTATTGACTTTGTTCATTGGCACGCCAACGTTGAGTTTTATCGGTGCTATTGGTGTTGCATTGACCGTAGGCTTGCAAAAAGGTGGCGTGTTGCTGAGCCTACTGGTCTTACCCTTGTATATCCCGATTTTAATCTTCGCTACATCAGCTATTGATGCAGCATCGCTTGGCATGCTCTACAACGGTCAATTGGCTGTTTTGGGGGCAATGTTTATGGGCGCGATAACATTAACTCCATTTGCTATTAGCGCAGCATTGAGAGTCAGCGTTAACTAAATTAAGTACGAACGATATTTTCAGCAATGCATTTGAGCGTTGCGTATCAACAACACAATAAACTGAGCAGACACATGCTCAGAAGCAATGAAGTAAGAGTGAGACAATACAATGTGGAAATGGCTCCATCCCTATGCAAAGCCTGAATCCGCCTATCGGCTATGTGGAAAGTTCCTGCCTTGGTTTGCAGGGCTCGCTATCTTATGCCTGGTAGTCGGTAATATCCTTGGTTTAGCTTATGCTCCGGCAGACTATCAACAAGGCGACAGCTTCAGAATCATTTACATTCATGTCCCTTCCGCCATTTGGTCAATGGGCATTTATATGTCGATGGCGATTGCGGCTTTCATTGGTCTAGTTTGGCAATTAAAACTGTCAGACATGGCCGCTGCTGCAATGGCGCCCATCGGTGCGGTATTTACGTTTATTGCGTTAATTACTGGAGCAATTTGGGGCAAACCGATGTGGGGTACCTGGTGGGTATGGGATGCTCGTCTGACGTCTGAGCTCATTTTACTGTTTCTCTATTTGGGAGTGATTGCGCTTTACCACGCTTTCGATGATCAAAAAACAGCCGCAAAAGCCGCAGGTCTGCTGGCCATCGTTGGTGTGATCAATCTACCTATCATTCATTTCTCCGTTGAGTGGTGGAATACCCTGCATCAAGGTGCCACGATTACTAAATTTGAAAAGCCTTCCATATCCAGTGACATGTTGTGGCCATTGCTGCTCAATATTTTTGGTTTTGCTTTCTTTTTTGCTGCGGTCACTATGGTCCGCTTACGCAATGAAATTATCAGTAAAGAGAGCCATCGCCCTTGGGTTATCGAATTGGCAACCCTTCAAACACAGAAAGGTAACTGATCATGCATTTTGACTCTTTGAGTGATTTCTTGGCGATGGGCGGTTACTCCGCCTATGTATGGAGTGCATTTGGCATTACCTTTTTATCCATGTTTATTTTACTGATGCTCAGCATCAAGCGTGGCAAAACCTTGTTGCAAGATGTGCAAGCAAAGGTTGCACGCCAAGCCAGAATTGATGCTGCAAAGCATATGGAGAACACCTTATGACCCCAAGACGTAAAAAAAGACTCACCATTATTTTGGCATTGATTATTGGGGCTGGTGCCACCATTGGTTTGATGTTGTATGCACTCAATCAAAATATGGACCTTTTCTATACGCCGACCGAGCTTGTACACGGTAAACCCGATGGGACAAAGCCAGAAGTGGGTCAACGGCTACGCATTGGCGGCATGGTGGTGGTGGGCTCTGTGAAAAGAGATCCGGGGTCACTAAAAGTAAGATTTCAGCTCCACGATGTTGGTCCAAATGTGACGGTCGAATATGAAGGCATCTTACCCGACTTGTTTAGAGAAGGTCAGGGTATTGTTGCGCAAGGCGTATTGAAAGATGCCACCACAGTGGAAGCGTTTGAAGTGCTAGCCAAGCATGATGAAAACTATATGCCACCGGAAATTGCTGAAGCAATGAAGAAAACGCATGAGCCGTTAACCTATAGCTCGGAACAAAAACAAGGAAGTGCTCAATGATTGTTGAAATAGGACATTTTGCCCTTATTGTTTCACTTGGGCTGGCCATATTACTCAGCTTACTTCCACTTGTTGGTGCTTCTAAAAACAATACTATGCTGATGAATACTGCGCGGCCATTAGCATGGGGAATGTTTTCATTGCTATTGGTCTCATTTAGCATTTTGCTGTGGGCATTTTATGTCAATGACTTCACGGTACAATACGTGGCGAGTAATTCGAATAGTCAATTACCCTGGTATTACCGTCTAACAGCGGTGTGGGGGGCGCATGAAGGTTCATTATTGCTGTGGGTTTTAATTCAAGCGGGATGGACTGTGGCGGTGGCTACCTTTAGCCGTGGTATGCCTCAAGAATCTGTGGCGCGAGTCTTATCTGTTATGGGGCTGATCAGCGTTGGATTCTTGCTGTTTGTCATCGTGACTTCGAATCCATTTTTACGCACCTTACCCTATTTCCCAATTGATGGTCGTGACTTAAACCCGCTGCTACAAGATCCTGGGCTAATCATTCACCCACCCATGTTATACATGGGATATGTTGGTTTTTCAGTCGCATTCTCATTTGCGATAGCCTCTTTGATGACTGGGCGTTTGGATACTGCATGGGCCCGTTGGTCTCGTCCTTGGACAACTGCGGCGTGGTTATTTTTGACATTAGGTATCGCGCTAGGTTCGTGGTGGGCTTACTACGAACTTGGCTGGGGTGGCTGGTGGTTCTGGGATCCAGTAGAAAACGCGTCGTTTATGCCATGGCTTGCGGGAACGGCATTGATGCACTCACTTGCTGTGACAGAAAAACGTGGCACATTCAAAGCTTGGACAGTGTTACTGGCAATTTCAGCATTTTCGCTCAGTTTACTGGGCACATTCTTAGTGCGATCTGGTATTTTGGTTTCGGTACACGCATTTGCATCCGATCCCGCTCGTGGCCTGTTTATCCTTGGGTTTTTGGTGTTTGTCATCGGTGGCTCACTGCTATTGTTTGCCGTTAAAGGTGCGGCAGTGCGCGTCCGTGGCAATGCTGAATTGATCTCGCGTGAAAATGCGCTGCTCTCCAACAACATCTTATTAATCGCGGCATTGGTGGTGGTGTTGGTTGGCACCTTGTTACCTTTAATCCACAAGCAGATTGGCCTTGGTTCCGTATCAATAGGAGCGCCTTTCTTCAACATGCTGTTTGCATGGCTAATGGTGCCATTTGCATTTTTGCTGGGGATCGGTCCACTGATCCGTTGGAAGCGCGATAATTTTTCCAAGCTTTTGAAACCGATGTTGATTTGTGGCCTGATGGCGTTGATTCTTTCGGCGGTTATGGTGTACCTGCTAGCTGAACGCTTTAGCTTGATGGCATTTATCGGCTGGGTCATGGCGTTTTGGATCATCTTGCTACACGTTGTCGAGTTGCACCAACGTGCGACACATCGTCATAGCTTCATGATAGGGGTGACTAAATTACAACGTAGCCACTGGGCCATGATGTTAGGCCATGTTGGTCTTGCCGTTACTGTGATTGGTATTGCGATGGTGCAAAACTACAGTATCGAGCGTGATGTTCGTCTAGCACCTGGGGAATCTTTTGAAATCCAACAATATAACTTTTATTTCAAAGGGTTAAGAGATAAAGATGGCCCGAACTATGATGGTTATATTGCCGATTTTGAAATTACGCAGGATGGGCAATACGTGAATACACTCCATGCGGAAAAACGCTTTTATCGTACTGCCAAGTCAATGATGACTGAAGCGGCCATCGATCGTGGCATCACTCGCGATTTGTACATTGCAATGGGTGAGCGATTAGAAGATGGTCGTTCATGGGCGATCCGAATTTATTACAAACCATTTGTACGTTGGATCTGGGCTGGTGCTTTATTGATGTCATTAGGTGGTGCGTTAGCCATCAGTGACAAACGCTACCGCTTTAGAAAAAGCTCCCAACAGGAGGCGTAGATGAACAAGAAAATTCTATTTATTCCATTGGTGGCTTTTCTTGGTCTAGTTGCCGTGTTTGTTACTCAGTTGGTCAAAAATACCGAAGGTGATGATCCCACAAAATTGGAGTCGGTTCTGATTGGTAAGTCTGTGCCTGAATTTCGTTTGGAAGATTTAGCCGAACCCGGCAAGCTGTACGACCAAGCGATATTTAAAGGCGAGCCTTTGCTGCTGAACGTCTGGGCAACTTGGTGCCCGACCTGCTATGCCGAACATCAATATCTCAATCGGTTGGCGGGTGATGGTGTAAAAATTATAGGCTTAAATTATAAAGATCAAAGAGATAAAGCGGTTCAATGGTTAAATGAGCTAGGTAATCCTTACTTGATCAGCCTGTTCGATGGTAATGGTATGTTAGGGTTAGATCTCGGCGTTTACGGTGCGCCGGAAACCTTTCTCATTGATGCCAACGGTGTTATTCGTTACCGCCATGTGGGGGATGTTAATCCAACCAATTGGCAAACAACTTTGCAACCTATGTATCAGAAACTTCTAGAGGAAGCGAAGTAATGAAGCGTTTTATATTATCGATCATTGCTAGCTTTGCTTTGGTATTTTCTGTGCAATCTGCAATTGAAGTGTACGAGTTTGATAATCCACAGCAAGAGCAGCAATTCAAAGAGTTGAGCAATACATTGCGTTGTCCAAAGTGTCAAAACAATACTATTGCCGACTCAAATGCTGCATTAGCACAGGACTTACGTAATAAAGTCTATGAAATGACCAAACAAGGTAAGTCTGAACAAGACATTGTTGACTACATGATTGCACGTTACGGCAACTTTGTGACCTATAATCCACCGCTGACTTTGGCGACTTCCATCTTATGGCTAGGTCCTTTGAGTGTGGTGTTCCTGGGTTTTGGTTTTATTGTATTACGCAGCAAACGTCGTAAAGCATCAACCGCTCAAAATGGTGAAGTTTGGGATGCCGAAAAGGAAGAGCGATTAAATCAGTTGCTCGCCGAAGACGCGGTTGATGATGAGAAGCATGGAGACAAACAATAATGACGTTTTTTTGGTTATCTACCCTCATTCTGACCTTCTTTGGTTGTGTCTTCATTGCACTGCCGATCCTCAAAAACAGAGTGAACAACGATGCAGCGCTGCGTGACGAATTGAACAAAGCGATCTTTAAAAACCGCCTTGCAGAGTTACACGAAGAGACGCAAGAAGGGTTGGTTGACAGCGAACAAGAGCTGATTGCTGATCTGAAACAGTCGCTATTGGATGATATTCCTGCGCAATCGGTGCAAGGAAATTCTTCACATGTGTCACCGATGGTTGTTTTGATCCCCTCGATTTTATTGGTCGTCATCTTAAGCTATGGCTTTTACCTAAAATTTGGCGCGGCTAGTCAAGTAGAGCAGTGGCAGCAAGTGAACGCTAACTTACCTGCACTCTCAAAAAAAATGATGTCACCAGAAGGTGCTGCCTTAAGTGATGATGAGATGAATGATCTCACACTGGCGCTGCGCACTCGTCTGCATTATCAGCCTCAAGATGCGACCGGGTGGTTGCTGCTTGGACGTATTGGACTTGCTAACAGAGATATAGAAACATCGATTGGCTCAATGAAAAAAGCGTATGCGTTAGATCCAAAAGATGCAGATGTGAAGTTGGGCTATGCGCAAGCATTAATGTTGTCACAAGATGAGCTCGACCAAAATCAAGCACGTGAAATTTTAACGGCATTAGTACAACAAGATTATGTTGATCTACGCGTGTTTTCACTACTTGCGTTTGATGCGTTTGAACGCCAGGATTACCCAGCGGCGATGAAGTATTGGCGATTAATGCAGCAGATGATTGGCCCTGAAGATAGCCGTTATGAGATGCTTTCGCGCAGTATTGAAAGAGCACAAAGCAAAATGCAGCCTAAAGCTATCGATGGGAAAATGGTTCCTGTCACCATCTCACTCGGTGATGGTGTGACTCTTGAACAAAATGCAGTACTCATAGTCTCTGTGCACAGTTCCGATGGTGCACCTATGCCTGTTGCCGCAGCGCGTTATCCACTGACTCAATTCCCTATTAAGGTTGTGTTAGATGATAGCAATAGCATGGTTCAGGGTCGGAAGTTATCCGACCTTGCACAGCTTATTGTTCGAGTACGCTTGGATACGGATGGTAATGTTTCAACCAAACAAGGTGATTGGTTTGGTGAAAGTGCTCCCATGAGTCTCGGTCAACCTGTTGAAGTTGTGATCAATAAGCAGTATTAATAGCACTTATATACAATTAACGTATTGATAGGCCGATGTCTCATCGGCCTTTATACATGGAAATAAATAATGATAAGCCGCCTATCCCGACTGATATGCCCTATGCTGTTCCTTTTCGTATTAGCAGGGTGTGCAAGCGCTCCGGATTCAACGTCAGCCGAATCAAAGCAAACGCAGTCGGGCGATCCTTTTGAGGTTTTTAACCGATCAATGTGGACAATCAACTACGATTATATCGATCCATACTTGGTTCGCCCTGTTGCGATTGCCTACGTGGATTACATTCCACACCCCATTAGAAAAACGATCGCCAATGTTTTGTCAAACCTTGATGAACCTTCAAGCATTATCAACAACATATTGATGGGTAATGGCACGAAAGCCGTTGACCACTTTAACCGCTTTTGGATTAATAGCACCTTAGGCCTGTTTGGGATGATTGATATTGCGTCAGAAGCGGGCATCACCAAACACAATGAAAAAGCGTTTAGTGATGCGGTAGGCCATTATGGTGTTGGTAATGGTCCATATTTAATGATTCCTGGATACGGGCCCTACACGATTCGAGAAACCACAGATGTTGTGGATGGCTTGTATGTACCACTTTCTTATCTCAATGTCTGGGCTGGCCTAGGCAAATGGGCTCTGGAAGGATTGGAGACCCGAGCAAGGCTCGTTCCCCAAGAAGTGACGTTGGAAAACTCCCCAGATCCATACTCATTAACTCGCGATGTTTATTTACAACGCCAAGATTTTAAAGCAGAAATTGATACCCAAACGTATGATGAATCGGAAGAAGAGTATCTCGACGATTATCTGGAAGAAGGGTTTTAATCATACTCATGTAGGTCGGCCTTGTACTGCTAGCTAGGCCGACATCACACGTCCGCTAAAGTATTCGTTAGCGACGATGTATTCCGTATTGCGGATCAATTCATCTTGCAGCTCAGCCCAATGGGGCTTCTCATCTACATCACCTTTTGCGCTAGGCACTACGCCTCCGACCCTTATGTTGAAAGGGGTTAGTTCTTTTGCCCAACTCTGCGTGAAACCAGAAACCATAGAATTCGCATTTTCAATTCCCGCTAGGTCATACTCATCATTTTGAGAAATGACGTTCACAATCACACCTGGTTTGTTGTTAATACGCATTCGCTCAGCACTGGCTTGACCAAAAGTGAATAAAGTTGAGGCCATCATGGCGAGCTTCTGAAGAAAGACTTCAGCTCGTTGTTCACCTATCAAGGGGGGGAGGGATGCATTTGGCCAATTATTGACCAGTACATCCGGTGCCCCATGATAGGTTTGATCAATAAAATCGAACAGCCGATGGATCGTTTCTAAAGAGTAATCTGGTGTGTGGTAATAATGAACATCCTGAGAGATCGTTTTGCAACGAGCAAAGGTTTCCATTAACCCAAATTTGTCTTGGTCACACAAAATAATTTTTGCACCTAAATGTGCGAAATGAACGGCCAGCGTGCTACCAAGCATCGAACTTGCTGAAGTGATTAATATTATTGCACTTTTTATATCCATTGGGTGCCTCACCCTATTGTTTGTTTTATTGTTGTAGCGGGATTTAGTCTCAATAGGATGGTTGATTAACTGTGGGTAGGGTGTGAATAACATCAAATTACTCAGCCTAAGCGAGCGTGGTATGTGTTTTTTTTGGTCATACTCACATTCTGATCTAGAGAATGTCGTTTTGTGTTACATACAAGACATCAAACTTGGGTGCGGATCTGATCTCGCCGGTGGGCAACGGTGAGTTGAACCGACAGATCGGCAACTAAGAGCTCAACGTTTGAGGGGGAGGCAAGATGCCTTCGCTCATGTCCTGACAGATTAAGATATACCTCTTCGGGTAAATCATGCGTATCTTCAGGCAAATAGGCGAGTACTTCAGGAGTCAAGTAGTGGCTGAGTTTCGCACTGGCGAGTCCTCCGTGATGGAAAAGCTCGGCCTGTTTTGCTGAAACAGCGTAAGAGCTTTGATCGGAACGCAGTGCTTGAGGCTCCGTAAGCTCAAATCGCTTACGTAACAATTCATCGCTAGTGGGTGGGTTTTCAATACGTTCAACAGGAGTGTTGTCGCGTACATCGTTAGAAAACATCGACAGTATGAGTGCAAAGTCCGCACGGCGTCCTTGCTGAACAGCATGGCTTAGCCCCGAGCCAAATTGAAGCTCGTTTATAATACTGGCTTTATCTAATGTATGTACTTGCATTTGCCTCTCCAACCGATGCACTTTTAGCGGCGAGAAAGCAGATAACTTTAGATAAAATAACAAAAAAGCCTGCGATAAAGCAGGCTTTTCATATGACTAAATACCAATCCAAGGGGAAAAGGTTATTTTGCTAGGTTTTCTGCAACGAATGCCCAGTTAACCAGTGCCCAGAAACCATTCATGTAGTCAGGGCGTAGGTTACGGTAATCGATGTAGTAAGCGTGTTCCCACAGATCAACCGTCAGTAGCGGAGTTACACCTTCGTGAGTCAGTGGTGTGGCTGCATTTGAAGTGTTGATGATCTCTAAAGAACCATCCGCATTTTTCACCAACCAAGTCCAAGATGAACCAAAGTTATTGATCGCTGAGTCAGTGAATTTTGCTTTAAAAGCTTCAAAAGAACCAAATGCGGCGTTGATTGCGTCTGCAACGGCACCTGTTGGTTCGCCACCTGCATTTGGTGCAAGGCAGTGCCAATAGAAGGTGTGGTTCCAAATTTGAGCGGCGTTATTAAACACGCCACCAGTTGAAGTTTTGATGATCTCTTCGAGAGATTTACCTTCAAATTCAGTGCCAGGGATAAGGCCGTTAAGCTTCACAACGTAAGTGTTGTGGTGCTTACCGTGGTGGAAATCTAGTGTTTCGGCTGAAATGTGTGGTTCTAGAGCGTCTTTAGCGTAAGGCAAAGCTGGTAATTCGAATGACATTGCTCGATTCTCCGTTGTGTAGAAAGAGTGAAAGTCTCTTTCAGTAGCTTCCAGATATTATAATGATATTCGTCGATACGACTGACTTGAAGGTATTTTAGCAAGTTTTTACTTTATTAAAAGTCCTAATATTGAAAATTGTTGTATAGGCAGGATATCCATAAATAATATGTGCTTTTTATTCTCTATTAATGATTTAGAATGTCAGTAACAAACCGCACTATCCCCATTAAGAGGAAGCAATGGAAACTATTGATAAAATTAAACAGCAACTTGAAGAAAATGCCATTCTGCTATATATGAAAGGCTCTCCTAAGCTACCAAGTTGCGGATTCTCTTCTCAAGCTGCGCAGGCTTTGATGGCTTGCGGTGAGAAATTTGCTTATGTGGATATTCTGCAAAACCCAGATATCCGCGCTGAGCTGCCTGTATACGCACAGTGGCCTACTTTTCCACAATTGTGGATTGAAGGTGAGTTGATTGGTGGTTGTGACATCATTATCGAAATGTTCCAAAAAGGCGAACTGCAACCTTTAGTGAAAGAAGCCGCTGCACGTGCAGGCAATGAAGAGTAATACTGTATAAAATAACAGTTTTTCTTGATTTATTAAGGTCACATTGGTTAATGTGGCCTTATTTTTTTGCGTTGATTTGAGTTTATGACCCGTTTATTCATTGCTGAAAAGCCCAGCTTAGGGCGCGCTATAGCCGATGCTCTGCCGAAACCACACAAGAAAGATCAAGGTTTCATTCGTTGTGCGAATGGTGACATCGTTACTTGGTGTATTGGGCATTTACTCGAGCAAGTTGAGCCGGATGTTTATGATGAACGCTATAAAAAGTGGAATTTACTCGACTTACCTATCATTCCTTCACAGTGGCAGCTTAGACCGCGCAAAACATCGAGCAAACAGTTGACTGTGATTCGTCAGCTTTTGAAAGAAGCATCGCAAATTATCCATGCAGGAGACCCGGATCGCGAAGGGCAACTATTAGTTGATGAAGTGATTGATTATTGCAAAGTAAGCCAAAGTAAAAAAGAGCAAGCATTGCGGCTACTGATCAGCGATTTAAACCTTCCAGCCGTGCAGCGTGCACTGAAACAGATGCGCAGTAACCGCGAATTCATCCCTTTATCGGTTTCAGCGCTCGCGCGTTCAAGAGCCGATTGGTTGTATGGCATGAATATGTCACGGGCTTATACTTTGCTGGGGCAGAAAGCGGGCTATCAAGGTGTCTTGTCGGTTGGACGGGTACAAACTCCTATTCTAGGGCTTGTGGTACGTCGGGATGAGGAGATAGAAAATTTCATCCCGCGAGACTATTTTACATTACATGCGTTAATCCCTTATCAAACTGATCAAGTGGCGTTTGATATCCGTGCGCGCTGGAAACCCAGCGATGCTTGCCAGCCGTGGCAAGATGAAGAAGGGCGAGTCTTAAACCGCAAGTTGGTGGAAAATGTCGCACAGCGCATCGCAGGGCAACCCGCCACAGTGATTGAAGCCGAACAAAAGCAAACTAAGCAAGCCGCGCCGTTACCTTATTCCTTATCTGCACTGCAAATTGATGCAGCGAAGCGCTTTGCAATGAGCGCCCAGCAAGTGTTAGACACTTGCCAATCTCTGTATGAGAAGCATAAATTAATCACCTATCCGCGTTCAGATTGTCGTTACTTACCACAAGAACATTACGCTCAAGCTTCGTCAGTAACTCAAGCTATCGCGTGCAACGCCAAAGAGTTGTTAACGGCGGTCAGTGGCGCAAACTTATCTCTTAAATCCAAAGCATGGAACGATAAGAAAGTGGACGCGCACCATGCCATTATTCCCACGCCAAAGCAGGCATCCGTCAATGCCTTGTCGGGAAATGAGATGAAAATATACCAATTGATTGCGCGCCAATACTTGATGCAATTTTATCCCGCTGCCGTGTACGCGGAAGCCAAGCTGGTGTTTGATATTGCGGGTGGCTTTTTTGTTGCGTCAGGGCGACAACTGGTTGAAACCGGTTGGAAGAGTTTGTTAGGCAAAGTCGATGAAGAAGAGAACGGAGTCGATGCCGTTCCACCACTGAGTAAAGGGACGGTGCTGACGTGTCGAGAAGGGGAGATTCACGATCGAAAAACCGAGCCTCCTCGTCATTTTACTGAAGCGACTTTACTACAAGCGATGACGGGAATTGCTCGCTATGTTGAAGATAAAGAGCTGAAAAAAATCTTACGTGAAACCGATGGTTTGGGTACGGAAGCGACGCGAGCGGGGATCCTTGACACTTTATTCAAGCGGCAACTCTTAACACGTCAAGGTAAGCTGATTCTAAGCTCCCCAGCGGGAAGGGGTTTAATTCATGCGCTGCCAAATGAATCAACTTATCCTGATATGACCGCCCATTGGGAGCATCAATTGCAAGCGATGGCTGAACGTGGGCAAGCGTATCAACCCTTTATGCAAGTGCTGCAAGAGCGCATTATTCAGATCATGGAACAGGCGAAATCGGGCGCAGTGCCAGAGTCGCTTCGCTCATTGCCTAAAGTGGAGCGCCCTGCATTCAAACGAAAGACACGTAAATCCAGCAAAACCACGCGTTATCAACGTAATTCGGCTCAATAAAATGACATCAAAGAATCGGTCGCTAAGTAAGCAGAGGCCAGTGAATTAGGTAAGATGTTCACCGACCTGACGAGCTAATTATCACATTTTCGATAAAAAAGGCTGGTATCCCAATCGGTTACATTATCAGTCACTTTGCCGACAAGTGGCAGTAAACGCCACGCCTCGCGCTCTTGAAAAGGGTGGCTTGTTATCACGGCAAAACCAGCAATACAGCATCTTCCACCTTTAGAACGGATAAACTGGGCAATCGAGCTGACCGCTTCTTCACTGTAGGATTCAATCTTATAGAGATGGCTCATACACTTCTCCTCTCTAACCATGCCATTAATTACGACATAACCGTTGAATAATGGGAAGCATATTTGATGCCAGTTTCTAAAAAATACACCTTTGGTATGTGATGAATGGAGAGGGTACTTATCTAATGAATGGCAACTGGTGCGTGGAATAAAATATCAGTATGAGAAAATGATGTTAATCAGATACGAAAAAGCCGCTGTAAAAACAGCGGCTTTTCTTAAAAGTGGCGGAGAGATAGGGATTTGAACCCTAGGATAGCTATTAACCATCGCCGGTTTTCAAGACCGGTGCTTTAAACCACTCAGCCATCTCTCCGTGTGGTGCGCATAATAGCGAGGCAATTTTACTTTGTAAAGTCTTGAGCTGATCGTTTGCTGGTTTTGTATACAATTGACGATAATTTTCCACTAATGGCTTGATTCTTAGCGCCTTGTTGGAGAAAAAATGTACATTAATGCGTGCTTCGTTATGGCGCATTTTTTATTTGGTTGCTGGCTTAACGGTGAATTCTTACGATGTTTGCCTGATGCTCTCTTGTAGTATCAGGCTACCGGAGTTTCATAAATGGAATGTTATTTCTTTTTTATGCTTTTATGTTCATATAATGCTTGAACCTCTGGGAATGACGGGTAACAAGCTAAAACTGGCAGGGAAATGGTACTAAACCTGAACCATAGCCAAAAGATGGCTTTCTTGACCCTGCGCAAGGTGAGGAGTAATTTGCAGCTTCCTGTGTTTAAGGCACTGCTTCCATTTCCAATCATTAAGTACAGAGTGTTTGCAGGAGTTTATCTTGCACTCACCTATGCTGATGATTGAAATCAGTCAATAAAAAGAACCATGCTAGAAGAAACGACAACCAATGACCCTCATGATGCTCAACCTGAGGGGACTGAACGCATTTATCGCCAACGTTTTGATTCCAAAATAGGGTTTCAAAATGAATATGATATTCTTGCTATTGAAGAGCCTTTACAAATCAGTTTGCAATGGAATGATACGGTTACTAACAAGCTGCATATCGAAGAGTGGAGCATGACAATGCGAACGCCTGGTGACGATGCTCATCTCATCGGTGGCTTACTTTACACGCAGCAAGTGATCGATTCATATGACCATATACTCAATATGGAATTGGTTGACGACGAATCACGCCATGGCCAGAATCACTGGTTGGTCACGCTCAATCATCCATACACTGATGTGATTCAGCATCAGGCCCGTCGTTATATGAGCCAGTCGAGCTGTGGCATTTGCGGTATGACATCCATCCGAGCCTTGAGTTTGAGGCGAGAAATTCGTGTTGATAATAGCCCGAAATGGCTCTCTTCTGATGTTGTTATTGCGCTTCCTAATCTGCTTCTTGTTCATCAACCACTGTTTGCAAAAACGGGGGCGGTGCATGGTGCGGGTTACTTCGTGAATGGCGAGTTGATTGCCGTTGCGGAAGATGTGGGCCGCCATAATGCAGTGGATAAGTTGATTGGTCGAATTTTGAGTGAGCAACGTTGGCACCCGCAAGGGGTATTGATTCTTAGCGGCCGAGTGAGTTTTGAGTTAATGCAAAAAGCGGCTATTGCTGGCATTTCAGTGGTGGTGGCTGTTGGTGCGCCATCACGTTTAGCGCTCGATATGGCGCGTCAGTTCGATATGACACTGATTGGTTTTATCAAAAAAAATCAGTTCAATATATACCATGGTCATGCACGTTTGCAGTCAGTGAAAGAGTGAGAAGAAGAATATGAGTATTAAACAATATACCGGTTCGGCTGGTGGTTGGGGAGCGCTAAAAAGCACCGCGCATCATCTATTGAAAAGTCATAATGTTGCCAAAAATATTTCCAATCTTTTAAAAACCAACCAAGACCATGGTTTTGACTGTCCGGGCTGTGCTTGGGGTGAAAAACATGTCCCAGGGCGTTTTCGTTTTTGCGAAAATGGCGCTAAGGCCGTCAACTGGGAAGCCACTTCTCGACGCGTTGGGGCGGATTTCTTTAAGCAATATTCGGTCACTTGGCTCAATAAGCAGAGTGACTATTTTCTCGAATCTCAAGGGCGTTTAGCGGAACCAATGCGCTATAACGCTCAAACGGATCACTATGAGCCAATCAGCTGGGATGAGGCGTTTGCACTGGTTGCACAACACCTCAATCAACTCGCTAGTCCAAATCAGGCGGAATTTTATACATCAGGCCGCGCGAGTAATGAAGCTGCATTTCTATACCAGTTGTTTGCGCGCCGGTTTGGTACCAATAATTTTCCTGATTGCTCAAACATGTGCCATGAAGCTACGAGCGTCGCCTTGGTTCGCTCGATTGGCATTGGTAAGGGAACTGTGACTATTGAGGATTTTGAAGAATCCGATGCGATTCTTTTATTTGGACAAAACCCAGGAACGAATCACCCTCGTATGTTGGAAACACTGGCGTCAGCCTATAAGCGTGGCGCTCGGGTTGTTGCGTTTAATAATTTAAAAGAGCGAGGATTGGAGCGTTTTACTAACCCGCAAAATCCTTTTGAAATGTTAAGCAATGGTTCAACACCGACCACTAGCCATTATTTCACTCCTAAATTAGGCGGAGACATGGCGGCGGTTCGTGGCTTGGTGAAAATTCTTCTGGCTCGTCATCAGCAAGCACAGACCCGTGGTGAATCGATATTCGACCTTAATTTCATTGCCCAGCATACCGAAGGGATGGAGTCTTATTTAGCCATGGTACAGGCTACGTCGTGGTCAAGTGTTATTGAACAATCAGGGCTCACGCAACAAGAGCTAGAGCTGGTGGCAGATATTTACCAAGGCGCTAAACGCGTGATCGTAACTTGGGCAATGGGGGTGACTCAGCATAAGCATTCGGTGGCAACCATACAAGAGTTGGTCAATCTACAATTACTGTTTGGTCAAATTGGTAAGGATGGTTCTGGGGTATGTCCTGTCCGTGGCCACTCAAATGTGCAAGGTGACCGCACGGTTGGAATTAATGAAAAACCGCCTGCATTTCTACTCGACAATATTGAAAAAGTACTGGGCTTTACGCCACCAAAAGCGCATGGCCATAACGTAGTTAATGCTATTGAGGCGATGCTACGGGGTGAAAGTAGAGTCTTTATCGGTTTAGGAGGAAACCTCGTTGCTGCTGCGCCCGATACCGAGCGTGTCGCACAAGCAATGAAAAACTGTAATTTGACCGTAAACATTGCGACTAAACTGAATCGGAGTCATGTCAACCCGGGCAAGGATGCGTTGATCCTGCCTTGTTTAGGTCGGACAGATATTGATATTCAGGCTCAGGGGCCACAGAAAATTACCGTTGAAGACTCATTCTCCATGGTTCATGCCTCTTCTGGGCGAATTGATGTTACAGGAGAGATGATGCGCTCAGAGCCTGCCATTATCGCAGGAATGGCAAAAGCGACCTTAGGGGAGGGAAATCCAATCGATTGGCAATCCATGGCCGATAATTACGATAACATTCGAGATTTGATTGAAAAGATTATCCCAGGATTTGCCAATTTTAATCAGCGGCTCAAAGGGCCTGGCGGTTTTTATCTTGGTAATTCAGCGCGTGAATTTAATTGGAAAACGCCCACAGGAAAAGCGCAGATAAGCAGCAATGCACTTCCTGAATCTATCGTTCCGCTCAAAACTCAGCAGATGACCAAGAAACCGATTTTTGTGTTGCAGACGATGCGTTCGCACGATCAGTACAACACCACGGTTTACGGTTTGGATGATCGTTACCGAGGTGTATTTGGCGAACGTAATGTCATCTTCATGAATGAAAAAGATATTGAGCAGCTGCAATTAAAAGCGGGTGAACGAGTCGATATTGAGACACTGTGGGATGATGGTATTAAACGTGAAATTTTGGGCTTCAAAGTGGTCGCCTATGTAATTCCTCGAGGGAATGTAGCGGCCTATTTCCCTGAGGCAAATGCACTCATTCCATTGAGCAGTAAAGGCGACTTTAGTGATACCCCGACATCAAAATCTATTGCCGTTGTCATTCATCCAACCAAAGTTGCGCCACTGTTAGTTCAAACAGACTAAAAAATCAGATACTGAAGCAAAAAAGAGAGCCGAAGCTCTCTTTTTTTAGGTGTATGGTCGGACTGAGAGGATTTGAACCTCCGACCCCCGACACCCCATGACGGTGCGCTACCAAGCTGCGCTACAGTCCGATTGGCGTAATCTAATCATTTATCCCTTTAGCGTCAAGAGATAATCTTGCTAACGACCTGATTTAATTATCTTTGGCGTAAAATCTCTGCAATTCAGTTAAGCCTTGCATCAGTACAGGTAACGCTGGGCTAGAGTCTTTCTGACGTTGATAGTTTTCATCAAACAGCTTGAAGTTGCCAAATTTATCAATGAGAGTCGTTTGGGTATCGGTAATCAAAGCTAATTCACGGGCATCACCGGCTAAAATCCACTTCCTTTTGTTTTCATCAAACAAGTTTCTACCACTGCTAAATTCAATAGGGTTGGATGAAGCACCTAACAGATCCTGTAAAAGCGTGACTGAGAAATCTAAGTGACTTGAACGGTGTGAGTATTCCCCTGCCATTTTTCCAGGCCAATGGATGATCATCGGCACTTGTAACTGGTATCGGCTGTAATTGCTGTTAGCACCCCAGCTGTTGGTTTTTGTCTCGTTAAACTCCGCGCCATGATTTGAGGTGATCACAATCAGCGTATTGTCTTGCAATTGTAATTCGTCAATCTTAGTGAGCAGCAGGCCTATTTCTTGGTCGGCTGCATTGACCGAGTTATTGTAACCAGCACGCAGGCGATCGCTGGCACTACCTTTACTTGACCGATGGTCAAAGTCATTAAAGTTGTCAACGGTCGTCAACTCCAAATAGCTGAACCAGGGTTGTTCGGTTTGCTCGGATACCCATTTATGCCAGCGTTGTATAGTTTGGTTATCTGTGCTCGATTCTTGATCAAAAGGAGCTTTAGAGACCGTTAAAGTGCGGAAAATCGTCTCTTCGTATAAGGTGTCGTCAAAATTATCGCCACTAAAGAGGCCAAACTGATAATTCTGTTTTTTCAATACATCTATCAGTATCGGAGGGGTACCTTGTGAACGAATGGCGTTGGCATAACTGCTTGGCAATCCATAAAATAAGCCAAAGATCCCAAACATGTCATTACTCGAGCTGTAATGATTATTAAACTTCAAATTTTCTGTCGCAAATTGGTAAGTGTTGGGCATGATTTCAGCTGTCAGCACATCACTTCTTAAATTATTGACACTCACTAGCAAAATATTGAGATTATTTGCTCTGCGGCCAAATTGAAGAGGCTCAAGAGGATAACGAACAATGTTAAGGTTCTCTTCATTATCCTTCAAACGCTTTAAGTACACATCACGATCAAATAGACCGTGTTTTTCCATGAACGATTTTGCCGTCATTGGATAGGAGAGCGGGAAGTTTGATTTTTGGCTGGTCACTGATGTTTCTAAATACGCATCAGACCAAACGTAAATAAGGTGGCTGGTAATAAAACTAATGAAAAATACCGCCGCGATGGGCCGGCCAACGTGTTTATGCGATAGTTTTCGCTGCTTACGCCAAACCCACTCCGAAAGCCCAAGTTGTAAGAGGAAAATGAGCGGCATGACCACAAACAGATGCTGTAAGTCGGCGGTGATAGCGCTGGTCTCATCGCTAAAAAGCAGTTCCCATACAATCGGTGTTAAGTGCAGGTTGATTGCTTGATAAGCTTGGGTATCGATTAATAAGAGTGTGAGTCCTAACGTTGCAAAACAGACCGCCACGAAGCGAAATAGTTTGCGCGACGGAATGATGAATGTCAGAGGGAATAAAACCAGCAGATAGAGTGCAAAGACCAAAAATCCAAAATGGCCGACCCAAGACACAGCTAAATAAAACTGCCCCAACAAGGTTTCAGGCCATGGTGATTGTACGATATATCGAGTACCAATAAGCATTGCTGCAATGATATTGAAGAAAGCAAACCAATGCCCCCAACCAACCAACCGTGATACGCGTTCACCGTATGTATTTTCGCTATCTGCCATGTGATTTTCTATCTATGCATTCTATTAGTGAGTAGTAGTTTCTAAAGACGACATCAATGCCTGAGCAAATTTTTCCGCAATCGCCTTACGCTGTGAAGCGGCAACGTTTTGGTTTAAGACATTCGTTGCAATGTTTCCCGCAATCATGAGAGTAAGCTCAGGGGAAGCACTATGTTTAGCGAGGATGGCAGCAACTTCTGTCAGGATATTTTCAATTCTTTCGTCGCTGTATTTAGATGTAATAGGCATAAAGACTCTAATGATGATAGTAAAAGCGGCTTATGATAACCTACAATGCCTTACAACTGAAACCAGAACGATGATAATTTCACTATGAGTCTTCACCTTTCCAACGTGATTTTGCACCAATTAAGCAAAAACGAGCAAGATGAGTTGGTGGTTAAATACCGCTCTCAATCTTTAGATAATGATACGTCTGCCGAAAATTTAGTGGCTGAGTTGCATCGCGTGTTTAATTCGAAAGCGAGCAAAGGTTTTGGTTCGTTTAAGTCGGACAGTGATTTTCAAACTTGGTTGCAAGAACTTCGTCAAGGTGAGCGTGATTTTTACGATTTTTCACAAATCAGTGCTCAACGGCTGAAAGATGAATTATCAAAGTATCCGTTTGCTGATGAAGGGATCTTAGTGATGGCCGAATATCAGTCACTAGCTACCGATTACCTATTTATTGGGCTTTTACCTCTCAACCAAAGTTTGAAAGTAACAGAGGGGCTCGACATTAGCGCGACAGATTATCTTGATATCAACAAAATGGATATCGCGGCGCGTCTTGACCTCTCAAGTTTTGAAACGGACAAAAACTCAAACCGCTACCTTGCCTATATCAAAGGTCGCGTTGGTCGAAAAGTGTCGGATTTCTTTCTTGATTTTCTGCAAGCCGATGTCGGGTTAGATACCAAAGTGCAAAATCAAGTACTGATGCAAGCGGTACAGGATTTTTGCACGGATTCTAAGCTAGAAAAAGATGAAGCGATCGGTTACAAGAAGCAGGTTTACGATTACTGCAATGAGCAAATTAAAGCCGGTGAAGAGGTTCATATTCGTGAGTTGTCTGGTGAATTACCTGCTAGCCAAGACGGCACGGGTTTTTTCGAATATACGCAGGCACATGGCTATGAACTGGAAGAGAGCTTTCCTGGTGATCGTTCTACCGTGCGTAAACTGACCAAGTTTGTCGGTGCAGGGGGCGGTTTGAATGTGAGCTTTGATAGCTTGTTATTGGGAGAGCGTATTTTTTATGATCCTGAAAGCGACACGTTAACCATCAAAGGCACGCCACCGAATTTAAGAGAACAGTTAACGCGCCAGCGTTAATCGTTTACCACTAAGAGAGCTTGATATGGCTCTCTTTTTTGTCTTTTCTCCCGATGTACAACTCAGCACGGTCCAAACTTTAGGTTTATGCTTGTATTAATTACAAGTACAAATTGGTAATCACAGTGTTTGGGCAAAAGAAATCAAAACGATTCAGCGTGAGATCGTATGGAGTGATTCTGTTTGGTTGGTTAATCTCCGTTGGTCTTGTGTTTTGGCAAAGCCATTTAAGCTACCAAGCCATGCATGCGGTGAAAGAGTTACATTACAGTGTTGAAGAACTTAAAAGTTCACTCTATTTTAAAGAGCCTTATCGTTCGACGCGAGCGAATGATATCGCGCTGAATGTACAGCTACTCTATTCACTTAGGCTACAACTGGAAGTTGAGTACCGAGATTTTTCATGGCGACCAGATATTCAGCAATTGCTTCATGTGACTGATCGCTATATCACACTGACCAAATCGTATTTGTCGATTGAGCTTAATATTCAACCCTTGGTTGAACGCCTACAAGTGCTGCGCGATAATCCCACTAATTCAGAACAACTCAAGCAAATGTATGTGGTGTTAGGCGCTTATGTATTTGAAGCGATGTTCAGTGACACTGAGCAAAATCCGGGGATCTATCGAGCATTAGATAAACTCTATGTGGATGGGCAATCTTTACCAGCCATTCAGAAAAAAGAGTTAGAGCAGACATTAACACAAGCGTCTGATTTACTGAATCAATACGCCCAAGGTGCACGTTTGGTCGACAATTTAATCAATCACTCTATTTACAATCAGCTTATCCATGTTGAAAACCAATACCATCGTCTTTTAAACATCTATGCTTATCTTGTCACGGGGTTAAGTGGTGGTGTTATGCTATTGCTGGGTTGGTTGATGTTTCGGTCATCAGTTTTAACTCGTTCTCATGTTAATAAAGTTCCCAGTGCTGCGAAAGAGGATGCGTCATCTGAGATAAATCCCAGTCGTGTTTTGTCTACAGAAGAACCACAGGTGGAAACATCGGATCTTTCTGATGATTTGGCCATCGATATTGAATCCATGCTCATAACTCTCAATGGCGATGTTGAGTCTGTCACTCTACTGTTGAGCGTATTTATACAAGATCATCAGCATGATGCCACTGAATTGAAAAGATTGGTGCATTCTGATTTGGAGGCTGCTCAACGTCGAGCACATAGCCTGAAAGGCGTCGCGGGCAATCTTGGTTGCCGTTCTCTCAAGCAGATAGCGTCAGAAATAGAGCTGCGACTTAGTCAGAAGCAACGACCTACGGAGAGTCAACTGGGGTTATTAACGACGCAATTAGCGGCCGCTATAGCCAGTGCGCAACACTACCTTGATCAAAGAAAACGATAAGCCAGTTCTATCGTGTCAGCTTTAAATGGTGATTCTGCTTGTAGTAAAAAAAGAGCTCAGTTGAGCTCTTTTTTACTGGTTTTTTAGTTCAATGACTTTTGCAATACCCTGCTAGGCTGACTGTTGGTTGAGAACCGGTGCTTGTTCAGCACTGTCTGCTGGTGCAGTAGGTTCACATTTATCAACAAACCAACCCATGTAAGAGGTAAAAATGGTCACCAAAATACAGACAAAGCTTAGCCACATAAAGGGGGCATATGAGAGCGTTGCAACGCCTAGAATGCTCGCCATGTAGATGCCATTATCGCTCCATGGCACCATACCGGAGGTGAGCGTGCCACCAAATTCAGCGTTACGTGATAGGTTCTTACGCTGATAGCCTAAACGGTCATAGTTCTTGGCACAGATTTTAGGGGTCAGGATGAGTGAAACATACATGGCTGAGCCAAAAACGTTGCCCATAAATGCAGTACCAATAGTACTGGTTGCCAGTGAACCTGCGCTTGTCACGCGGCGCTCAAACAGTTTTGCGATGGTTTCAAGCACACCCACTTTATCTAGCAATCCACCAAACCCGAGACCAAAGACAATCACGGCTACAGAACCAAGCATAGAGGACATGCCGCCTCGGTTTAAGATTGAGTCAATGAAGCCAACGCCAGATTCAATATTGTAAGGTGCCCATGCGGTATTGAAAGCTTGCAAGAAGTCTACGTCTTGGATCATCACAGCCCAAATGATGCCCAGCAATGAACCAAAGCTAATTACAGGAAACGAAGGCATTCTCATCGCAAGCAAGCCGAGTACAATCAGCACTGGCACAAAAGAGTATGGGGTAATGTAAAACTGCTGTTCCATCGCCTCAATCACGCTTTGTACTTGAGACATGTCTACGTTACCCGCATAGTGGAAACCAAATAAGGTAAACATGATACCCGTGATCACGTAGCTGATAAGCGCTATCGGCAGCATACCTTTAATGTGCTCCATCACTTCAACGTTAGACATCGAAGACGCCAGAATAACGGAATCAGATAATGGCGACATTTTGTCACCAAAGTAACAACCTGAAAGTACTGCGCCAGCGGTGATTGGTGCTGGAACGCCAAGACCCTGACCAATCCCCATCATGGCAATCCCCGCGGTACCAGCTGCACCCCATGAGGTTCCAGTTGCTAAAGCGGTGAGAGAACAGATGATCATCGTTGCAAGAAGGAAAATAGAAGGATGGATTGCTTGAAGACCGTAGTAAATGATGGTCGGCACGATCCCGCCGGAGATCCAAGTACCAACTAATGCGCCAACAGCTAAAAGTATCAACACGGCACCTAAACCATTAGAAATACCATTCAGTGCTGCTTTTTCTAATTCTTTATATTGGTGACCTAAACGAACACCGAGCACAATAATGATGAACCAGCCAATGTATAAGGCTAGTTGGATAGGGAGATCGAGTTGAGCTGTAAACGAAAACGCGAGTAACAAAAACAAGCCTAGAGCAATAATTACTTGAATTAAGCTAGGTAGGCGTTGAGGGGCTTGCGTCATAAAAGAGCCTCTTGTCAGATTTATGATCTAAGGACAGAACGGTGCCCTTATTGAGTTCGATCGCACTTTACAATAGTTAGCATAATATATCGACATCAAACACCTCGGATGTGATTTATGTCGTTCAAGTGGTTAATCTTCGATGTTAAATGTTGATAATAGTTAAATTTAATGGTTATAAATGTTTTGTAGTGTGGGCTTTTTGTGTAACAAGAACGTGATTATTTAGCGTTTCGTTGATTATTGAATGCTGAATCATAGTGCGGTTGAGTGATTTTTAGGCTTAAATGTGTTTTTTACAAAACTGGCTACGCAGAAAGAAAAAGTTACCACTTTTACTAAGAAAGTCTTGAGATTTTATGCTGAACCACTTATAGATGAAGCAATAAATTTTCATTTTAGATACATGGAGAGTGAGCGCGATGAGAGTAGGTTTAGTGGGTTGGCGTGGTATGGTCGGTTCTGTACTGATGCAGCGTATGGTTGAAGAAAATGACTTTGACTTGATCGAACCGGTTTTCTTTAGCACATCTCAAATTGGTATTCCTGCCCCAACGGTGCCTTCTAAGAAAGGCAAT
Organism: Vibrio sp. V04_P4A5T148; assembly: GCF_963875605.1. NCBI lineage: Bacteria > Pseudomonadati > Pseudomonadota > Gammaproteobacteria > Vibrionales > Vibrionaceae > Vibrio > Vibrio sp. V04_P4A5T148. The sequence goes on along the minus strand of NZ_CAWNMS010000091.1, from coordinate 2,176 downwards.
CATCATACAGGGTTACTGCAAGATGCTTACGATATTGATAGCCTCAAACAATTAGATGCCATCATCACCTGTCAAGGTGGTAGCTACACTGAAAAAGTGTACCCAGCGCTGCGTCAAGCGGGTTGGAAAGGTTACTGGATTGATGCTGCATCTACCTTACGGATGGATAAACAATCAATCATCACTTTAGATCCGGTCAACTTGACACAAATTCAGCACGGCATCCATTCAGGAACCAATACCTTTGTGGGCGGTAACTGCACAGTCAGTTTAATGCTTATGGCATTAGGCGGCCTTTATGAGAAAGGTTTGGTCGAGTGGATGAGCGCAATGACCTACCAAGCAGCTTCGGGTGCTGGCGCTCAAAATATGCGCGAGTTGATCTCGCAAATGGGAGTAATTAACGATGTGGTGAGCTCTGAATTGGCTAATCCATCGAGCTCAATTCTTGACATCGACAGAAAAGTGGCTGAAACCATGCGATCACCTTCTTTTCCTACCGAGCAGTTTGGTGCACCACTAGCGGGTTCATTAATCCCTTGGATTGACGTCAAACGCGACAATGGTCAAAGCAAAGAAGAGTGGAAAGCGGGCGTTGAAGCTAATAAAATTCTGGGACTTCAATCGTCACCGATCCCGATTGATGGAACCTGTGTTCGTATTGGCGCAATGCGCTGCCACTCACAAGCATTAACCATCAAGCTGAAGAAAAATGTTCCGCTTGATGAAATCGAAGAGATGATCGCTACGCACAATGATTGGGTGAAAGTTATTCCAAACGAGCGCGATATTACCGCACGTGAATTGAGCCCTGCCAAAGTCACTGGCACCTTGTCAGTTCCCGTAGGACGTTTGCGTAAAATGTCTATGGGTGATGATTTCTTAAATGCGTTTACGGTGGGTGACCAATTATTGTGGGGAGCTGCTGAGCCGCTTCGGCGTACTTTGCGGATCATTCTGGCTGAAAAACAGTAAAGATGGATCTCGGTTTAAAACTACCTGAGTAAAAATACAAAAGGGGCGCTTTATGCAAAGCGCCCCTTTTTTTATGTTTTTATGCTTTTTGTCTGTAGTCACAGTGACGATGTTAACCGCGGTTATGCAAGGCCAGGAAATAAATTTCTGAGCCCATTGGCAATAAACTCAATACCGAGTGCGCCGAGTATCAAACCCATGATCCGCGTAATCACGTTGATACCCGTTTGACCTAAGAAGCGGACAATATAGGGCGCTGAGCGAAACAGCAGCCAAGAGCTTAAACTAAATAACACCACAGTGATTATAATGCCCACGGTATCGAACATGCTTGGGTAGCGAGAGCCATACACTATGGTTGAACTGATGGCACCCGGTCCTGCCATTAAAGGCATAGCGAGTGGCACAACCCCAATTTGTTCACGGCTAATGTATTCAGATTTCTCTTGTTTGTTTTGTTTATCTTCACCCAATTTACCGCTCATCATCGAAAACGCGATGCTCAGCAGCAATAGGCCACCAGCTACTCGAAACGAATCTAAAGAGATACTAAACATATCCAGTAACATCTGCCCAGCAAGCAGTGCGGTAATCAAAATTATTGCCACAGCAATATTCGCTGTAGCCGCCGTTTTGTGTTTCTCTTCTTGCGTCATATGCCCAGTGAGAGAGACAAATATTGGCATAATCCCCACGGGGTTCACAGCGGCTACAAGGCCTAAGAAAAACTGCAGGAAAATGGCTAACTCAAAGGTTTGCATGGCATTTATCTCTAATGGATCATTTCGATGAAATATTACGTGGCTAATGTAAGCGAAAGCAAAGGATAGCACGAATGAAAAAAACTAAAGCGATTGGGGTTTTATTGCTGAGAAAAACTAATTCAATGAAGAAAACGTTTTACAATTGTTTTTCTAATGTATGTGAGTGGTGTTGTTTTTTGCTCAACTGTTAACATCTGCACATTTTTAATAAAATTAGTGCTCCTAGCTGGTGGTAAAAGTGAGAGTCGATATACTCTCAGTAGCACGTAAAATGAGGTGTGTTCATTCATCTATCGCTCAAAAATGAAACTTTTTTACAGATTGTTGTAGTTTTTATAGTTTTCGTTGTTTAAGTAAATGTTTTTTATTCATTTAATTATATATATGTTTTTTGTTTATTTTCAGTGTCTTGTAGGCGATTTTGTAGGGTGGTTACC
>NZ_CAWNMS010000090.1:3954-6235 GCF_963875605.1 Vibrio sp. V04_P4A5T148 | reverse complement strand
AGCGATTTGGAAGAAAAGTGACGAGCGTAGCATGCTCGGCGGACGTTTGGATGCTGAAGGTTATTTTGCCGCTGAATTCACAACGCTAAACAACCCAACGCGATCAAGAAACAACAAATATGTGATGATTATTCATTGCTTAACTTAAGCCACAAAACATGGAATTTACCGCTCAATTTCAACTCGATTTAGCTGATAAAAACTCACTTTGCCTAACGCCGCATTAAGCGGTGAGCAACGCAGACCACCGCACTTAAAGCATTGTGCCGTAAACACAAATGCAGAAGCAAAATAAAAATGCCGAGCGTTGGGAATCCGTCTTAAATGCTTTGTTATGCTTCCGATAAAAGAGTATCTATTTCAGTAGGGTCACTTAAATACATTTGCACCAATTCAAGGTTTTCCAACCCTGAGTTGCTTAAGCCAATATCTTCTCGAAGAGCTTTATACAAAGCATCTACATGCCGAAATATCGTTAAACTATCTTGCTCTTCTCCACTATTTTTCCTGTAATTAAGGAAAGCTTGAATCACTTGGGGACCTCCCCAAAGAAGAATTCCATTTTGGAATTTTTCAAACTCATTAAGAATTTGTTGCTGATCTGGCATTTTCTTCTTGTTACTGGCGTTACTTCCTTGCATAAATGCAGAGACTAGTTTTAAAAAGTCATTGTAAATTTCAACTTTCTTTTGGCGATGTGCTTCTTCAATTTCTCTTTCACGGATATGCCTTTGTAAAACAAGCTCTCTTTCGCTTATTTTTTCTTGGACTCTTAACTCACGCTCGCTCATCCTTTTTTGAGCAAGTAACTCTCTAGATTTTTGGCTAGAATGAGTAAATATTGCAATTACAAGCCCTGTCGTTAGTGATCCAAATGCCGCAATTATCGCGGCAATTATTTTCAAATCTGCATTTCTTAACGAATTAAAGAATAGTTCAGCCAACGACCACAATAAAACACCGATGAGGATACCGGCTAAATATGGAAGTACCCCTTTAATACGATTCACTATCGTTCTCCTCAAATTTGCTTAGGAAGCATAACGCCCGCCTAAGGGGCTGGCAACGCATTACCACAAAACTCAATCACAACAGCCGTAACCCCCGCGGCTCATTGGGACTGGAAACGCCACGCGTTGACAGTCCCTCTTGAGGCGTTTGTTATAAGCGTGGTTATTCTTACCATTTTCTATCTAAATCCTCGACGTACAAGGATATAGCACGATGATACTCTTTGATCGCATCGCTACTTGTTGTCGAAAGTAATAATTCAAGCAACAAAGCCATGGCTTCTTTGTGGCGCCCCAGATTGTACAGGCACATAGCATAGAAAGGTCGAACCTCTATCGCATCTGGATACTCAATGATTGCCTGCTCAAAGTAACCCAACGACTCTACATAGTTGCCAAGACTTCGATAGGTGCTCGCTAAACCAAATAAAGCATCAAACCGTTCTACTGGGGAAAGCATTCCCGATAAAGATGATAAGTAATGCCCTACCGCCTCTTGCTCTCTACCTTCATTGTCATATGACCATGCTATTTGCAAATGAGCTTTAGCCGCATAGCTTTCGTCGTTTAATAGCGTCGCTAACAAATCTCTCGATTCTTGAAACTTAGCTTCTTTCCGTAAATCAATGGCTTGCTTGATGATCGTTTCCATATTTTCCTCGAAGCTTATAACGCCCGGCTAAGGGGTTGACAACGCACCGCTGAACTTAAAAAACACACTGTAAACACTGAACTTCAATTTTGTACTAAAACAGCCAAGCGTTGGCAATCCCTCTTGAGCCGTTTGTTATGCAAATTCAATGAGATAAACAGAATTTACACGACCAAAAGCCACAATTGCAATGGTTGAGTGATTCAAGAATCAACCCAAGCAAGAACTGTGATAAATGAGCCGCCAAAACAAAGTCCACCTTTCAACAACAAACCAAGCTTTTGAATCAGGAAAACTCAACAAGCAAGACTTTCAGCAAGTGCAAAATGCTCGATAAACTTGCCCTTTCCACACTTTGCGCCCGCTAAATTCACAACAAACCAGCACCAAAACTCATTGAGGCAAACAAAGAACCTTGCCTGTTTTACGGTTTGAGTTAACCACGAATTTGAGGGTAAAAATGCTCATTTGCCGACAGCTCAAAACGAATGGCCGGAGAAATCCCAAAAGATTGAGCCCCTAAATTTACCTGAGTTGCATAACGCCCGGCTAAGGGGTTGACAACGCATAGCCGAACTCAAAAAACACACTGTAAACACTGAACTTCAATTTTGCACTA
>NZ_CAWNMS010000090.1:1181-3813 GCF_963875605.1 Vibrio sp. V04_P4A5T148 | reverse complement strand
TTGCCGCTGAATTCACAGCGAAAAACAACCCAACACGATCAAGAAACAACAAATATGTGATGATTATTTATTGCTTAACTTAAGCCAGAAAACATGGAATTTACCGCTCAATTCCAACTCGATTTAGCTGATAAAAACTCACTTTGCCTAACGCCCGGCTAAGGGGTTGACTACGCACCACCGAACTCAAAAAACACACCGTAAACACTGAACTTCAATTTTGTACTAAAGCCGCCACGCGTTGGCAATCCCTCTTGAGCCGTTTGTTAGGTATTTATTGCTGCTGAACGTAAATGAGCCGATTTGTATCAAAACCACGCTCTTTCGACATTTGAACGAACTTCTCCAGAATGTCTGGTTCGACTCTAGGCGTTCTTGAAAGTAACCACAGATATTCTGTATTCGGCCCTGACACGAAGGCATAACTGTAGTTTTCACGCTCTAACTCAAACACCACGTAAGAGCCATAAAACGGACCAAAAAATGAAACCTTCAGATAACCGTCTGTTGGACTATTTACAAAGTAAGCTTTGCCTTCAGCCTCTTTCCACTCACCTTTCTCTTCGGAATAACCACGATTAAGAACCGAAACACCGCCATCATTTCGAACACGGTATTCCGCAGTAACCTGATTTAAACCTCTTTCAAAGGAGTGATCAAGTCGAGCAACCTCGTACCATTTACCTAAATAATTGTTCAGTTCAAAATCCGACACTGGCTTTACTGATTTGGGCATACCCAAGCAGCCGTTTAATAAAACAGTACAAATAATCAACAAGATTGATCTCATGATGCCTCCAAATACCTAACGCCCGCTTAAGTGGTGAGCAACGCAATGCGATATTTCTGCACACCACCGAAATCACTGAAGTTAACGCATGATGAAAGTGCCACGCGTTGCGAATCCGTCTTAAAGCGTTTGTTATAACGCATTTTCTACCGCACCTAACCAAGCAGGTACATTCTTTTGATACCAGTCTATATATGTTGCTGCTTCAGGTTTATTGCGACTTATCAGTATGTTAACTACCTCAATAACTATCCAACACTTTGCAATAACCAAATGCTTCGTTAACTCATCCGCTGCAAGTGATGAATTGTATTGGGTGTATCGCTCGATAATCGAAGCATACTCCTCAATTGAGCCCAAACCTTGTACTAAAGGAGCCAAATCAATTGCTGGGCTACCATAACCAAAACGCTCCCAGTCAAACAGTACCAATTCACCATTTTGTCTGATGCCCCAATTTCCATCATTTGTATCGCCCGAAATTAAGCATGAATGCTCAAATAGAACCTGAGACAAAGCTTGTATTGATACTATCGTACTTTGAGAAGAGCGAGGAAGGCTTAAGGCCTCAAGAGCTGACTCTGTTGAAATAGCTGACCAATGATGCTCTTTGGTACTAAAACAAGGTTTATATTTTGAACAATGAATACTAGCCAACTGCTCAAATACGTTCGAATTGGTTTGCAATTCCTTTAATGTCACTCGATTCGGAATAAGCTCAATAAAGAGATCCTTATTTTGTACCTTATAAAGTTTGGGAACATTCACGCCCTTGAGCTTTGAAGCTGCGTGTTGGTAAAAATTCACCTCTACATCAGAAGCATTTTGCTTATGGATGCAAAGGGAACTACCAAATCCTTCAATAGAGACTCTTGCCGAGCCCATTTTCGATAGATCTTTTGTACTCATAACTCTCCCGCGTTATAACGCCCGGCTAAGGGGTTGACAACGCACCGCCGAACTTAAAAAACACACTGTAAACACTGAATTTCAATTTTGCACTAAAGCCGCCACGCGTTGACAATCCCTCTTGAGCCGTTTGTTAGGCTATTAATCCACCAATTCAATACCTAAGCTTTCTAATAAGATCAAGGCTTCATACCGTGAAAACTTAGCCTTTTTAACGTTATTTTCTAGTACGTCAATGGAGTATGCTGTTGATTCACTGAAATCAACCCCTTGCAAATTTGTTCTCATAAATAAACTGTGGCTAAAATCACTATAAATCATTATTGAACCTGCAAAGTTACCTTCACGGAAATCAACATCATGCAACTTACATTCATCCAGAACCAACTCATTTAAGGTCAGGCCAAAGAAAGACGAGTCATTTAAAATACAACGCTTAAAACTTAGCTCAAAGTCTGAATGATAAACTGGCCATGTCGCTTTCGTCCAATCAACGCCAACTAACTTACTGTCTTGAAATTTAAGCTCAAAGAGCTTTGAGTTTGTAAAATCCACCAAGCTCAAATTGCAGCGTTCAAATGTGCAGTTTGTAAACTTACATTTCTGGAATTTAACCGCTGAAAAATCGCAGTCGGAGAATTGGCAATCTTCAAACTCGACGTCGCTATATTTCTCATCAGGTGAGGAAAGCTTCTCAAAAGAAACGTCGAAATATTGCTCATTATTTTTTAAATCTATCATCGTATCCTCTGAATAGCCTAACGCCCGGCTAAGGGGTTGACGACGCCTCACCGAACTCAAAAAACACACCGTAAACCCTGAACTTCAATTTTGTACTAAAGCCGCCAAGCGTTGGCAATCCCTCTTGAGCCGTTTGTTAGGCCAACCAATTGACACCGACACTTTCACAACCAAAGAACGAGCTTTTTTGTA
>NZ_CAWNMS010000090.1:0-1128 GCF_963875605.1 Vibrio sp. V04_P4A5T148 | reverse complement strand
AAAGCAACCCAACGCGATCAAGAAACAACAAATATGTGATGACGATTTATTGCTTAATTTAAGCCAGAAAACATAGAATTTACCGTTCAATTCCAACTCGATTTAGCTGATAAAAACTCACTTTGCCTAACGCCCAATTAAGTAGTGAGCAACGCAATACAAAGGCAAACGCATTGCGCCCTAAACACAAAACTAACCGCAAACCAAAACTGCCACGCGTTGCGAATCTGCTTAAATTGTTTGTTATGTGCTTGCCGACTATGCAGATTTAATCGTGTCCCAATACTCAGTATCACAAACCTTACAACCATGATGAGGAGCAGGTTCCCCCCAACTGTTCGGGTAAAATGTAAGGTGTATGTATTTACCGTCATTTTCTAAACATTTTGGACAAAATGGTACTTCATCATCTGTAGCCCAATAAACTTGAGTTCGAGCATCAAACCTAACACATGATTTTTGTTCAAGTTGTTTTGTCAATTGACGAATTTCTTCATTTTTTTGAGCAAGAATGCCCTGTAACTGGCTTGCTTCAACCATCGTCAATGAAAGTTGCTGAGTCAAACTAGCTAGGTGAAGCTGCATTTCACTTGAATTAGGAGCATCCTGTTGGATTAATTTTAACGTTTCTAATGACTTATTGAGAAAATCGATCAGGGTTACACCTGCTGCTAAAGTAACTGACAATTAACTATCCTCTTATTTTACACGGGTTTGAGCTGGCACATAACGCCCGGCTAAGGGGTTGACAACGCACCACCGAACTCAAAAAAAAACACTTAAACACTGAACTTCAATTTTGCACTAAAATCGCCAAGCGTTGGTAATCCCTCTTGAGCCGTTTGTTAGCTGCTGCACTTTAGCCAGAGATTGACTACCCAACGGCTTAATTTAAAACACATTATTGTTTTCAAGCGACAAAGTAAAACAGACAACTGAGAAACTAAAACCTAATCCACGAAACGCACTTGGCAAAGAAGAAATAACAGGGAAACTGACGAACTTCTAAGACTTCAATTTACAAAGAATCCTTTCAAAGAAGCCAACAACCAAGTGCGCAAAACCCATTTAGGCGCGAAAGAGCTTCAAAACCAAAGAAGCCACACCAAAGAAATAAACAAACACACC
>NZ_CAWNMS010000089.1:0-6267 GCF_963875605.1 Vibrio sp. V04_P4A5T148 | reverse complement strand
GCGTAGTGGCGTGCTGGTGTATCGTACTCTACGTGAGAAGTATTGATTGTAATACCGCGCTCGCGCTCTTCTGGAGCGTTATCGATAGATGCGAAGTCTTTCGCTTCACCACCGTACACTTTTGCAAGTGTAGTACAGATAGCAGCAGTTAGAGTTGTTTTACCGTGGTCAACGTGGCCGATAGTACCAACGTTTACGTGCGGTTTCGTACGTTCAAATTTTGCTTTAGACATGAGTTGTCCCTCTAGGTACGGATTTAGGTGGCTTTGATGACCACGCAACCAAAATTATTGGTAAGGAGTATATATCAAAAGGAGATAATTGCTTGGAGAGCTGGTGCTGATACCCAGAGTTGAACTGGGGACCTCACCCTTACCAAGGGTGCGCTCTACCGACTGAGCTATATCAGCACTCAAAAATTGGAGCGGGCAGCGGGAATCGAACCCGCATCATCAGCTTGGAAGGCTGAGGTAATAGCCATTATACGATGCCCGCACACGTAACTCTGAGAGCTATTTCCTTAAGAATATGGTGGAGGGGGACGGATTCGAACCATCGAAGGCGGAGCCGGCAGATTTACAGTCTGCTCCCTTTGGCCACTCGGGAACCCCTCCAAATTTTTTCTTCATTCTTTCGAAAAAGAATGGTGCCGACTACCGGAATCGAACTGGTGACCTACTGATTACAAGTCAGTTGCTCTACCTACTGAGCTAAGTCGGCATAAGTGGAGCGCATTCTATTGAATGATGCTCAGCCTTGCAAGCCTAAATATTAAAAAAAAACCAATTTTCCATAAATCTCGCCTGTTCGTTGCTTTTTCAAGCAAAATGCGTTTTCTCACTCAATTCTATCGTTTAAGGCATTTCCATTCTTTTCACCTTAATGTATGTTTCATCCTCTTCTTTTTTCTGTCATTCATCGTTAGGTATTTTATGGGTCCTTATATCTCTTTTGATCGCAATCAATGGGCCGAGCTACGTAACTCTGTCCCGATGACTCTCTCTGAGGCTGACTTAAAAGAGCTACAAGGTATTAATGAAAACCTAACGATGAAAGAAACGGCTGAGATTTATCTGCCTTTGGCTCGCTTACTTAATTTATACGTGGCCGCCAGACAAAGCCGAAATGCGGTTTTGCATCAATTTCTCGGTAATACCGATATATCGCCTCCTTTTATCATCGGCATCGCAGGAAGTGTCGCCGTTGGGAAAAGTACCACGGCGCGTTTGTTAAAAGCGCTTCTTTCACGCTGGGAGAATCATCCCAAAGTTGAACTGATTACGACAGATGGGTTTCTTTTTCCCAACAAAATTCTTAATGAGAGAGGAATTATGGGGAAAAAGGGGTTTCCTGAATCTTATGATATGAAACGTCTGGTACAGTTTGTGTCGGATGTTAAAGCAGGAAAAAGAAATGTAAGCGCGCCGATCTATTCACATCTTACTTACGACATCACGACTGAAGAAAAAGTCGTCGATAGACCAGATGTGTTGATCATTGAAGGATTGAACGTCTTGCAAAGCGGCATGGATTATCCACACGATCCACATCGAGTGTTTATATCTGATTTCTTAGATTTCTCTCTATATGTCGATGCGGACAGTCAACTTATTGAAAAGTGGTATGTTGAACGCTTTATGAAGTTTCGTCACAGCGCCTTTAAGGAGACGGGGTCGTACTTTAGCCACTACACAAAACTGTCTGAGCTAGAGGCGAGAGAAAAAGCTGAGAGCATCTGGCACTCGATCAACGGTAAAAATCTGCAACATAATATTTTACCGACCAAAGAGCGCGCTCAGTTAGTTTTGCGTAAAGGCCTCAATCATACCGTGGAAGAGATACTACTAAGAAAATAGTTTGGTAAAGCGGTTACTCTGCCTTGCGTAACGATATTTCGCCACCAATGTAACTCTCCATTCCATTCTCTGTTTCTAGCAACACCGCTCCATATTCGTTGATCCCGTGCACCACGCCATAGACCTCTTTGGGACCCATAAGCAGTTTAACTTTTCGACCAATAAAGTTATCGAGTCGATTCCAGCGCGGTATAAAATCCTTCATCCCATAAAGCTCGTAATCACGTAGCGCTTGGTCTAATGATTGAATAAAGACAATAGCGAGCAAGTTCCTGTCTATTTTCAGACCGTCGGCTACCTGCGACAAACTTGCCCATGGCTGGTCAATGGCTTGCTCATTTTCGGGCATGAAAATGTTCATTCCCATCCCAATCACTAAATGTGCCGCTGCGCCAGCCTGCCCTGTCATTTCTACTAAAATGCCCGCCAGCTTTCTATCCTGAAAATAGAGATCATTCGGCCACTTAAGCTTTACACCGTCAAATCCGATGCTTGCTAGCGCTTCCACAATCGCGACCCCGACCACAAGGCTAAGCCCCATTGCGGCCGCCATCCCCGCGTCGAGCCGCCAGTACATGGAAACATAAAGATTGCTGCCAAATGGCGATATCCACTGACGCCCGCGCCGACCCCGTCCATTAGCCTGATACTCTGCTAAGCAAACGCTGCCCGAAGCAAGGTTATCTACACGTTCTAACAGGTATTGGTTGGTTGAATCGATAATGGGGAAAAGCTCGACAGGGTTACGCACGGCATTTTGGATCTGTGTCGCATCAAGTAGATTCAGTGATTGAGCAAGCTGATAGCCTTTGCCTTGGACGCGGAAAATATCAATTCCCCACTCCTGAATCCCTTTAATATGCTTACTTACTGCGGCGCGAGAAATACCAAGTTCGGCTCCTAGCAACTCACCAGAACAAAACTCGCCACTGGCCAGATGACGAAGTAATGATAGTTTGACACTGTGCTCTTTCACTTTAATTCCTTAGCAAGATGCTCAAGGTTCGTTTCACCCATCGCATCTAAAAATCGGACTTCATGCTCTAAAGATATCGAAAATTTATCCTGAACTGCTATGCAAACTTTAATTGCTAGTTGAATGACATCAAAGGCTGTAGCGCTACCTTTATTTACCAACACTAAAGCTTGCTTCGGATGCACTTGAGCATCACCTAAGCTATACCCTTTGAGCCCACACTGATCAATCAACCACCCAGCCGCTACTTTTCTGCCTTCTTCCACGGGGTAAGAAACAAGATCGGGATAACTCTCAAGAAGAGCCTGCCAATGTTCTAAACTAATAATTGGATTTTTAAAGAAGCTTCCTGCGTTACCTAGCACCCGCGGATCGGGTAATTTGGCATTGCGAGTAGCGCATACCCGTTTATAAATATCAATAGCTTGGCAGGTGTGACTATCCAGCTCTTGCAAAGGTCCATAATTCAGTACGGGTTGCCACTGCTTCAATAACTTTAGTCCTACCGCTACAACGATCGCGTTGCTGTGCAAAGCGTGCTTAAAAATAGAATCACGATAACCAAATAGACATTGTTTGGCGCTCAGGCGCTTGACGGTTAAGGAGTCTAAACAGAGATAATCAACGTAATCACACACATCTTGAAACTCTACACCATAAGCGCCAATATTTTGGATAGGAGCAGAACCTGCACAACCAGGTATCAAAGCCAAATTTTCAAGACCTGCAATATTTTGCTTCACAGCCCATTCAACAAGTGAAGGCCAATCCTCACCACCAGAAACATGCAAATAATGGTAATTATCATCCTGCGTGTGCTGTAACCCTTTCAGTTGGTTGCTTAAAACCATTCCTTGAAAATCACAAGTAAAAAGGACATTGCTACCTTTTCCTAACATCAACTTAGGCAAAGTTTGCCATTCTGCGCTCTGGTAAATTTCCACCAAATCTTGCACAGAGAAAACTTCAGCTAATAATTGACAAGATTGTTCTAGGCCAAAAGTGTGGTATTTTTTTAAGCTCGCATTGGGATGTAATTGCATGGCATTCTATGGATAAATTAAACTCACGCCATTCTACAACAGATAACTATTCGAAGCAGGAAGAAATGTGGCAACTACAATTTGACATACTCCCCCCGATAAAACTTCCTTTGATCAAGCGAATGTACAAAGAACATTACCCTTCAGCAAAAGCTAGGAAAGATGAATTGTGCGTTATAGGCACGCTCGATGGGCAGATATCTGCTGTTGTCAGATTTAAAAATATTGATGTATATCGATTACTGACTGGCATGCTTGTGCTGCCAGAAAACCAAAAAAAAGGGATTGGGTCGCAGTTGCTCAATTATTGCAGCGAGAATATTCTCAATAATCAGGATTATTGCTTCGCATACGCTCATCTTGAGCCCTTTTATGCTCGTCATGGTTTTCACTCCATAATGACAGAAGAACTACCAATAGCTCTTATGCAACGGTTTGAGCGCTATGTATCCAGTGGTAAAGATCTCATTCCTATGAGATACCTAGGCTAGTATGACGAGAATGCGCGGCTTTTCTAGCAATTGAACCGTTGAATTTGGTAATATCCCCAGTTCGCAATTTTGCAAATAAGTAAGGTAAATCATCCAATATGATTGCTCATAGAAACCCATTCGAGCGATTGCCGACCATCGCACAATCACCGGATCATTTTGAAGTTTTATTTTCGGCAAAAGAATTTAAAAATCATCTGATCCAGTCGATCCGTCAGGCAAGTAAACGAATCTATCTTGTAGCGCTGTATTTAGAAGATGACGAAGCAGGCAGAGAAGTTTTAACGGAGCTATATAATGCCAAGCAAAGAAACCCTGGCTTAGATATTGCGATTTGCGTTGATTGGCATAGAGCGCAACGTGGATTAATTGGTGCGGCCGCTTCGGAAGGCAATGCTTCAATGTATCAAGAGTTCTCTCAGAACCACGAACACGCCATTCCCGTATACGGCATCCCCGTGCGAGGCCGCGAAGTTTTTGGTGTTTTACATCTCAAAGGTTTTATTGTCGACGACCAGGTGATCTATAGCGGAGCAAGCCTTAATAACGTTTATTTGCATCACAAAGAGCGCTATCGATTCGACCGCTATCACACCATCGACAATCAATCTCTTGCCGATAGCATGGTACAATTTATTCAGCAAAAAATGATAAGTCATCCTGCTGTCAATGACTTATCAAACACATCGAAGCCAACGACGAAAGATATCAAAACTGACATTCGGCAATTTAGAGCCTCTCTAGCAACAGCAAACTATGAGTTTGAGTCACAGATCCCAACAGCCGATCAAGTGGCTTTGACGCCACTGGTAGGTATTGGAAAGCGTCGAAATAAACTCAACCACAATATTAACCAACTGATCGCTCATGCTAAAGATGAAGTCTTTATCTGCACTCCGTATTTCAATTTTCCAAAAAGTGTCGCTAAAGAAGTTAAGAAAGCATTGAAACGGGGTGTAAAAGTTCACATTGTCGTTGGCGATAAAACGGCAAACGATTTCTATATTTCCCCAGAGCAAACCTTCAAGACAATCGGCGGCTTACCTTATTTATATGAGCTTAATCTACGCCGTTTTGCCAAAGTAAATGAAGCCCATATTGCCAGTCGAAATCTTTCTATCCATCTCTGGAAACATGAAGAGAATAGCTTCCATCTAAAAGGCGTATGGGTGGATAAGCGCTATATGTTGATCACTGGTAATAACTTAAATCCAAGAGCATGGAAGCTCGATCTCGAGAATGCCATTCTCATCCAAGATCACTATCACCACTTAACACCTAAGTTTGAGCAAGAGATCGACAACATCCTTCGACATACTCAACTTGTTTGTACCTACAAACAACTAGAGAAGATAGAAAACTACCCTGATGCGGTACAAAAACTACTGCGCAAAGTAACGCGAGTTAAGGCCGATAGAGTGCTCAAACAGATTCTGTAAAGCACAACACTAGACGATTAGCCGACACAACGTGTCGGCTTTTTTATATGCCTACACGTAGTTTTCATATGGCTATTGATTGAGATAGTAGCGCCTTTCATGCAGCTACTCTGTTCGATGAACATAAGCCAAAAGAATTTCAGCGCTCAAGAGGACATCAAGGAATAAGCACAGGGAATCTAGTTGCAATAGAGATAGCTTAAAACGACTTAGCATCTCATTGAAACTCAAACGAAAGAAGCCCTGCTATTACTAGCAGGGCTTCTTAATAAGTGGCGGAGCGGACGGGACTCGAACCCGCGACCCCCGGCGTGACAGGCCGGTATTCTAACCAACTGAACTACCGCTCCGCAGCGTGTCTGGTTAGACAATATTCAAAGCCTGGCGATGTCCTACTCTCACATGGGGAGACCCCACACTACCATCGGCGCTGTTGTGTTTCACTTCTGAGTTCGGCATGGA
>NZ_CAWNMS010000088.1:0-6946 GCF_963875605.1 Vibrio sp. V04_P4A5T148 | reverse complement strand
TTCGCATAAAGCGCATAAAATCTGCTTGTTTACCGAAATAGCATAGAAATTTGCCTAACAAACGCTTCAAGAGGGACAGCCAACGCGTGGCATTTTTACTATGCGTTGGCTTTTGTGATTATTGCGTTATGCGGAAAGTTGGCAGTAGCGTTGTCTACCCCTTAAGCGGGCGTTATGTCTATCCACATATTTGAGGTGTTTATTATGGGTCGAGCAAAAGAAGAAATGATACTTCGTGATGAGTTGCAGCCAATGTATGACTGGATCGAGGATAATTATGGTGACGATGCTGGTGAAGAAGGCTCAGATGAATGGGAAGAAGCAGTACAAGCATATGATGACCATATTGAACATGAGTTACGCCAACAAGAGCTAGATTGGTATCTTCATGAAGAATTAGAGTGGTATGTCAAAGACCAATCTCAAGTTGGTGTTTTTGACAGCCAAATTAAAAGTATTTTAAACCTTTTGAATGTGGCTACCGATAATGAAACTCAATTCTCGTTGTTAGTCATGCTGCATGCTCATACAGTTGCTTCTTTAGAGGCGTATCTTGCTTCTACTTTCATCCATAGAGTAACTAATTCAGATGAACTGATTCGTCGTTTGGTGGAAACAGATCCGGTATTTTCAGACATGAAGTTCACAATGAAGGATATTTATAAGAAGCATGAAGGTCTTAAGCTAACAGTAGCGGACTATTTAAAAAAGCTAATATTTCATCGTTTGGACATAATCAAGCCAATGTATAAGTCTGTATTAGACTGCGATTTTGGCAACATATCTTGGCTGTTTTCTGCGGTTAAAATTCGCCACGATTGCGTTCACCGAGCTGGTTTGGACAGTAATGGCAATAAGGTCGCAATAACACCTGAATCAGTCAAAGAACTAGTGAACAATTCTAGGGATTTGGTTCAACATATTGAATATGAAATGAAACAAAAAATTGTTAGCGATATCCTTGGCTTATAGACATAACAAGCAATTTAAGAGGGATTCACAACGCTTGGCATTTTTGCTTCTACTTCAAATTTAGTGTTTATGGCACAATGCTTTGGGTTCGGGTGGTAGCGTTGTTCACCCCTTAATTGGGCGTTATGTTTTTAATCAGGTTCAGAGAATCATGGAAGAAAAGAGTCAGTTATTTTTACAGCAGTACCTTCGAACTTTACCTAGTGAAGTGTCTGAAAAATACACATCATTTAGTTCGGATTACTTTTGCGCGGATGAATATAACGCAAATCTATGTGCTGATTTAATCCTACGTGGCGAGAAGCGTGCATCATGCAGCATGGAATACTGGTATAGCCACGAAAGTGAAGTATTACCTATAGTTGGCCACCTTCAAGTGGTCACAAACTGGGATGGTGAACCAATTTGTATAATTGAGATAACATCTGTCTCAAGTTGTCGATTCAACGAAGTGACGGAAGAGTTTGCGGCAAGTGAGGGTGAGGGCGACAAATCGCTAGAATGGTGGCGTAAGGCTCATTGGAAATTTTTCTCACGTGAATGTGAAACTTTAGGTATAGAGCCAAGTGAGGATATGTTATTGGTTTTAGAACACTTTAAGGTCGTGTATCAGTAAAAACATAACAAACGCTTCAAGAGGGACACCCAACGCGTGGCATTTTTATCATGCGTTGGGTTTCGTGATTATGGTGTTATGCGGAAAGCTGGTAGTAGCGTTGGCTGCCCCTTAAGCGGGCGTTATATTTCTTTTCAGTTCAACCATCAAAAGGATTCATCATGAACGTGGATAAGGCGAAAAAACGCATATTGAAACGAGTACAAAGAGGTTTCAGAGGTTATCCGCAAATATCATTAGAGTATTTCGGTGAAACGAGCGATTTGGCGACCGAAGTAGTCATCACTTTTGTTCCTGAAGAAAATGCCGAACCACAAATTCAGAGATTTACGAGTGACAAAGATGTCTGTGAAGATGAAGCGATTCAATCGGTATTGCTAAAAATCATTGAACGAGCAGAAGCTGCGACTGTTTTAGAGAGCCGAGAAATATCGGTTATTTAATGATTTTTGGCAATGCTCAACGTTCTATCACGTTAGAGTTGAGAACGAAAATATAACAAACGCCTCAAGAGGGACTGTCAACGCGCGGCGTTTCCAGTCCCATTGAGCCGCGGTGGTTTCGGTTGTTGTGTTTGGGTTTGGTTGTTATGCGTTGTCAGCCCCTTAGGCGGGCGTTATATGCTTTATCAACTCAGGAGAAGAAATGGATATTTTAGTAGAACAAGAAATCGAACTTCACCAGTATGAGATACGAAAAAATAGAGCTGATATTGAACGCCTAATTCACCCGAGTTTTACTGAGGTTGGTAAATCAGGTAACAGTTTTAACTTTGACTCGATAATCGAAATGATGAGTTCAGAAAAGCCTTCGGATTTGCATGTTCATTCGCAAAAATACGAATGTATTCAACTTGAACCGTCAGTTCAGCTTCTTAAATATGAATCAGCTTTAGTCAAAGAATCTGGTGAAGTAAGCGATTATGCTAAACGTTGTTCTATTTGGGCATTTACTGGTAGCTGTTGGCAGTTGAAGTATCATCAAGGGACGCCATGTGCGGCTTTTGAATTGATATAAAACTAGGCTTGGTGGTCAGGCATATAACAAACGCTTCAAGAGGGACAGCCAACGCGTGGCATTTTTACTATGCGTTGATTTTTGTGATTACGGTGTTATGCGGAAAGTTAGTAGTAGCGTTGTCTGCCCCTTAAGCGGGCGTTATATGCCAGTAATCAGAAAGTCGATAGCAGCAATAATCTCATTTCTAAAAGTGCTCAACTCATTCACAGGATCACGCAGGATTTTAGTTGGAACACTCGCCATTTGATGAGTTAGGATTACGAAGTCGCCTTCATCAATGTGGATCACTGGGCACAGGTGGGTAGGGGCTTTCTTCTCTAACATTTCAACCGGTGTTAAGGGAATCACCAGTCGGGTATTCAGCGTATCAAGCATTTCACTTTGAACATCAACAAATTATGGGTAAGCGGTAGCAGTGCTTTTATCGTTATTTTGGTATAGTGAAAATTGTGACATTAGAATACTCGGTAAGAATCGGAAAACAGGCCGTGATTTTCTGTTAGTTCATTGCAAACGCTAATAGCATCTGCATTTTGCTCTAACCACTCAGTTTTACGGCGTTGTTTAACTTCTTTTTCAAGAGCTTTTTCCATTGTTGCAGAGAGGTTTATGTTTAGTCGCTTAGCTTCAGCGAGTAGTTCGCTGTTTAAGCTTAAGTTTGCAGCCATTTTGGGTGCTTGCGTACTATATGAGTTTCTCATGATAATTACCTATGCGTATTTTTAGTGCGCATTAAGTATAGGCGCACGAAAGGCATATAACAAACAATTTAAGAGTGATTCCCCACGCTTGGCATTTTTGGTTTGGGTTTAGTTTAGTGTTTACGGCGCCCTAGTTGAGTGCAGTGGTAGCGTGGCTCACACCTTAATTGGGCGTTATGTTTTTAAGAGGAAATCATGTTTACATTGGATGTTGATATCGATCTGAAACTGGCTTTGGTTACTCCCAAGTTTGCTTCGGCCTATCTTGAAATTGTCAGTCGAGAGCGAGAATACTTGAGTCAATGGTTAGCTTGGCCTCCTCATGCAACCAATGAAGAGTTTTTTCTTAGCTTTATCAAAAGTTCATTGCATGATTATGCTGATGGAAAATCCTTGGTTTGTGGGATGATTTACCAAGATAAGTTGGTTGGAAATATCAGTTTTAACAGTATTAACCGTCAACTTAAAAAAGTAGAGATTGGCTACTGGTTAAGCTCTGAATACCAAGGTAAAGGTATCGTGAGTAAGTCAGTTTTAAAACTGACCGACTTGGCTTTTACTGAATTTGATATGGAAAAGGTTCAGATATCAGCAGCAAGCGAAAATATTCCAAGTCATAATGTATGTGAACGTTTAGGTTTCTCGCTTGAGGGCATAATCAGTCGCGCAGAAAATTTGAATGGCCGAGTTGTAGATCATGCTGTTTATGGTCTAAATCGCACCAATTGGCCCAAAACATAACAAACGCTTCAAGAGGGACAGCCAACGCGCGGCATTTTTACTATGCGTTGGTTTTTTGTGATTACGGTGTTGTGCGGAAAGTTAGTAGTAGCGTTGTCTGCCCCTTAAGCGGGCGTTATGCCTCTCGAAAGCTTAGTATCAAGTTTGAAGTGCGACACTTTTTACAGGTGCGCATGAATATACTCCGTTGGTGTCCTATACCCAAGTCTTTTGCGTGGGCGCGTATTTAATTTGTGTGCAATTTCATTGCAGAGCTTCTGTGTCACGTGTGACATAGAAGTTCGTTTTGGTAAGTATTGTCGTATCAAGCCGTTGGTGTTTTCATTTGTACCTCGTTCCCATGAGTGGTAAGGGTTTGCAAAGTAAAACAGACAGTTATGATGTTTTTCTAGTTGTGCATAACCATGAAACTCAGTGCCGTTATCCGCAGTTATCGTCTTAAAAGGTAAGTCAGAGCGGGTCATGATTTTGCTCATTCTTACGTTGAGCGACTCGCTTGTTCTATCGTCCATTTGCCCAATAAAAGTGTAGCCAGTCATTCTGTCGACTAAGGTCACGATACAGTGCTTGGTTCCGCGGCCAACGACGGTATCAATTTCCCAATGACCAGGCTCTTTTCGATGCTCAGCTTTTGCAGGTCTTTCGGTAATATGACGCTTTGCTGCCAGCCGACCTCGGCTGTCTTTTGAGTTATACCTTTTACGCCTTTTCTTAGTGGATTGGCGTAGGTGTTTCCATAGTGTTCCACCGAGAGTTTTGTCGTTCCAAATATGCTGATAAATGAGCTCGTGACTCATTGTTGGATAGCCTCTTACCCTTAGGTATCCGACGATTTGGTCAGGGCTCCAATCCAGTTTCAGGTAACCTGAAGTCGATTTCGCTGTAACGCTTATTTCTGCGCGAGCGGCTCAGCCGGTTGCGAGCCATTTGTTGGGCTCTCCACGCCTGATAGGAGTACCTTTTAAAGTGTCTGTTGTATCGGGAATTGCGTTCAATTTCTCGATATATAGTGGCTTTGTGACGACCTAGTTGTTTAGCTATTTTAGCGGTACTAATACCTTGCTTTCTGAGTGCAGAAATCATATAACTTTCAATCTCAGTAAGGTGCGTGTATTTCATGTTTTTTACTTCTTGGCGGGAGCAAACTTCATGATTATCGCACCTTACTGTTTTTATGTTCAGGGGTGTCGCACTTCGTACTTGAATCCAAGGACAATGTTATCGAGCATTTCGCACTTGCTGAAAGCCTTGCTTGTTGAGTTTGTCTCATTCAAAAGCTTGATTTGTTGCTGAACGGTGGACTTTGTTTTGGCGGCTTATACATCACGGCTCTTACTTGGGTTGACTCTTGAATCACTCAACCATTGCAATTGTGGCTTTTGGTTGTGTAAATTCAGTTTATCTCATTGAATTTGCATAACAAACGGCTCAAGAGGGATTGCCAACGCATGGCGACTTTGGTGCAAAATTTAAGTTCAGTGTTTAAGTGTGTTTTTTAAGTTCGGCGATGCGTTGTCAACCCCTTAGCCGGGCGTTAGTAGCCCACCGACTACAATCAATCGGTAGGGAATTTCTGCTTCTGGTGTAGAACTCGCATTATGCGAATAATTGAACCTTCTACCCAGTACGAAACGATCATTGAGATTTCGGGAATAATGAGTAATCGTCCTCGAATTCCATCCCGTTGAACACCCATCAATGGTTGTTCGAGTAAGTTTTCTACTTTAGCCTCAATAATGTCATCAGTTTTTTCAGCCGCATCAGGGTTAAAGTCATAAAGAAACTCAAAGATCTTCTCACGATCATTTAGCGATTCCTCTTCCCATAAAATCATTGCTGGCCTCGATTACGAATTTTGGCCTTTCGTTCAGCCATTCGTGCTTTAGCTGAATTATGTTCAACAAATGAAGATTTTCCTGAGTCAAACTTCTCAAATGCTAGGTTTATTTGTTCAGTTAACCAAGCGTCATGAGATAATGTTTTTCTTTGTTGCTCAGCCATTTGTTCAGTAAGTTCACGGCAAGCATCGCTGAGTGTGCGACCTTGGCTCTCAGCCATTTGTTGGGCTAAGCGTTTAATTTCGTCATCAATACGAAATTGAATTCTAGTGTCCATGAGTAGCTCCCTAAGTTTGCGTGTGTACAAATGTTAGCACTGGAATCGAGCAAGGGCAACTAACAAACTGCTCAAGAGGGATTCGCAACGCGTGGCATTTTAACTATGCGTTGAATTTAGTGATTAAGGTGGTTTTCGGTAACTTCGGTATGGCGTTGCTCACCCCTTAGCAGGGCGTTAGCTTAACTATTGCAAAGTTGCTAAATATGCCTTTGGAAGATAATTTTTCAGTTCTTCGAGTAGTAAGTGGGCATTCGTGGGAGTGATTAATCGGGGATCGAACTCGTCCGAGTTCATGAGTCTTTGATGTATTGGTACTAGTAGCGGAGATTGTAAAATGTAGGCCATAGCCCATTCGCCGAACTGTCTGGTTGCAATAGGTGCTTTCTCTACGACCATTATATTTGTATGGCGTTTATCTTTTTCTATCAGAGCAAATACTTCTTCAATATCCTTATTTTCTCCTTCAAGGCATTGAAAGAAGTAATGATTTTAGTAATAGAGAACCCCTGTGATATTTTTGCTAGCATTCCTTCCAATAGCTTCAGCAAGGATGTTATCGATTTCATCTAAATTGCATTTATCTGACATCGAGCTAGTGTAAATAAGTTTTGTAAGCTTCATCTTGGTGCCCCTAGACATTTTTGTAAAGTATAGACGATTTAAGCTAACAAACGCTTCAAGAGGGACAGCCAACGCGTGGTATTTTTACTATGCGTTGGTTTTTGTGATTACGGTGTTATGCAGGGAAACCGCATGAAGGTCGTTGATATATAAGGGC
>NZ_CAWNMS010000087.1:0-7908 GCF_963875605.1 Vibrio sp. V04_P4A5T148 | reverse complement strand
ACCAAATGTTAACTAGTTATGTTTAAAATATGATGTTATTTCAAAACAACAATTATTTACACTTGCTATGCGTATGACTGATATATAGATTGTTACGAATAATTCACACATTATATGGATATACTGTGAAACATTTAATTTATTTTTTATTAATTAGTTACTCATCAATTAGCCTTGCTCAATCTTCAGTTGATGATGAACGGTTGCTCGCCTCATTAATCGAACGAGGTGTGATATGTGAAGGGCTGACATCAGAACAGCAACAACAAGCACTTGCCCTTTATCTACAAAGAAAACACCACAAAGAAAAGTCTCTCAATTCGACAACTCATCAAGAAGAAGCGTGTATTTCTCCGCCGAAGAGCGACTAAATCACCCGTTCAATCTTCACTGAATAACACTCAGAAAACTTGCCTAGATAAGAATATACCAGCCACTCATTGCGTCCATGAATTCTATTTTATGGCGATGAAAGCCATTTATTCTCTATAGCGCTCAGTCGTATGGAAATCAGTTCAGTGAAATTGTTAATACCATAAATACAGAAAGAAAAATAAGGAAAGCAGATGAAACACATAAGGAAAACCTTGCTTGCGTCAGCAATGGTAACACTATTTAACGTCAGTGCTTATGCGCACACCCCGATTGATTTAGGGGTAGTCAATGAAGATAAACTCATTGAAATGTTAGTTCGTAACGGTGTTGTGGATGCCAATGCTACCGATGCAATCAAGCGCGATGCCTTGGATCGTTATTTAGAGCAGAAAATCAAATCGGGCTTCCACGGCGATGCGCAATTTGGTAAGCAAGCTCTTGAGCAACGCGCACGGGTATTAAAGACCATTGAAAAACAAAAAGGCCACCAAAAAGCCAGCGTTTTTGCTCTCGATATCAGCACCAAACGCACCGATAAGGTATTAGCGCTTTTAATTGATTTTCCCGATTTACCTTGGAACGATAACCGCCTGACCAAAGAGCATACTGAAATGCTCTATGCCAGCTACAATCCACCTCACTATCAAGATCTGCTTTTTTCCGATGCGGGCTATGCAGGCCCTAATGGAGAAAATTTCATCTCGATGCGTCAGTATTATGAAAGCGAGTCTGGGCAAAGCTACAGTGTGGCCGGGCAAGCCGCAGGTTGGTATCGCGCGTCTAAAAACGCCGCGTTTTACGGGGGCAACTCTGCAACAACAGACAAAGATATGAATGCGCAAGAGTTGGTGCGCGAAGCACTGAACCAACTGGCGCAAGACCCTAGTATTAATCTGGCCGATTACGATATTGAAGATCGTTACGATTACAATGGTAATGGCAACTTCCGCGAACCGGACGGCGTAATCGATCACTTGATGGTGTTCCATGCATCCGTTGGTGAAGAAGCCGGCGGCGGTGTGCTTGGACCTGACGCTATATGGTCCCACCGTTATAATCTCGGCCAACCTTATGTCCTTCAAGGCACAAAAAGTACGCTTCCAGATCGCTTTAACGGCCAATATGCCGCCTTTGATTACACCATGCAACCGATTGATGCGGCCGCTGGGGTTTGCGCACACGAGTATGGCCACGATTTAGGTTTGCCTGACGAATACGATACCCAATACACAGGTAAAGGTGAGCCAGTTTCTTATTGGTCCATCATGTCTTCTGGCAGTTGGGCCGGAAAAATTGGCGGAACACAACCGACGGCATTCAGCTCTTGGTCTAAACAGTTCTTACAAAAAGCGGTCGGTGGTCGTTGGATCAATGACGATCAAATTTCGATTGCAGAGTTAGAGAAAAATCCTCGCGTATTTACCCTATTCCAAACCACTGACAATGCTCGACCAAATATGGTGAAGATTGATTTACCACTGAAGCGTGTTGATGGGGTGAAGCCTTATCAAGGTTCGTCCGCTTTTTATTCAAACCGAGGCGATGATCTGAAAAATAGCATGTCTCGTAAGCTTTCTATCCCTACAGGTGAACAAGCTACGCTGAATTTTAAAGCATGGTATCAGATTGAAAAAGACTACGACTTTGCACGCGTACTGATCAATGGTAAAGCGATTGCAGGTAACATCACCACCATGGATGACCCGTACAATACAGGGCTTGTACCTGCTATTGCTGGTCAATCGGATGGCTGGGTCGATGCGATATTTGACGTCTCCCAGTGGGCAGGCCAAGAAGTGACACTCAGCTTTGACTATGTCACTGATGGCGGCTTAGCCATGGAAGGTCTTTACCTTGATAACCTACAGTTAGAGGTAGACGGGCAGCAAACCCTTATTGATGATGCCGAAGGAACATCCACCTTCGCCTTTAAAGGTTACACCACCAACAATGGCTTCCATGAAGCGCCACACTATTATTTACTGCAATGGCGTAGCCACAATGACGTCGACCAAGGCTTAGCCAATATCAAACGCATGGGCCAGTTGATGACTTTCGAACCCGGCCTACTGGTTTGGTATGTGGATGAATCTTACACGGATAACTGGGTAGGTAACCACCCAGGTGAAGGTTGGTTAGGTGTCGTCGATGCGGATCAAAACGCATTGGTTTGGTCAAAAACCGGTGAGGCCGCACAAACGCGCTTCCAAGTGCGAGATGCAACCTTCTCATTGCAAGATCAAACACCTCTACGTTTAGTCGCTGCCGATGGTGATGTGCTCGAAGACACAAGCTTAATCGGTAATGGTAATTTCTCTGATGGCGCGGATTACAGCTCACCATTAGTACCAGATGCTGGGCGTAAGTTAACGGAATTTGGCTTGATGATCGACATCCTCAACCAAGGCCAAGACAATGAGTACGGCGTAATTCGCTTATCAAAAGTCAGCGAACAAAACCAAGCTCCTGTCGCCAACTTTGAGCTTAAAACCGACGGTTTATCTGTCAGTGCTCTCAACTACAGCCATGATGAAGATGGCGAGCTAGTCAGTTACGCATGGGATTTTGGTAACGGCCAAATGAGCAGCGAAATGGCGCCAAGCTGGAGCTACACCAAAGCAGGGCAATACACAGTAAGCCTAACCGTAACGGATGATAAAGGCGCAGCCAACACCACTACGCGCACAATACAGGTTGAAGTGCCTAACGCATTACCGCAAGCCAGTGCTAAATATATCCACCTTGGACGCTGGGTAACAATGTGGTCAACCAGCAGCGATAGCGATGGGCGTATTGTCGATACGGAATGGACCCTGCCGAATGGAAAAATAAAACGTGGCAAACTCTTCACCGCCATTTTCCCAAGCTCTGGAAAACATGAAGTGAAAATTAAAGTGATGGATGACAAAGGTGCAACAGTGACTAACACCATTGTGGTGAATTTGTAACCACCTATTCTATTTTCTCTTAGAGAACTTGAGCGCGGCTTCGGTCGCGCTCTTCTTTATTGGATAAACAGAATTAAAGCGATTGATCACTTAACCTTTCCAACGCCTCGACGCGTTTGAGTTGTTTGACCTCAAACGTTTGGGTACGCAGTTGCGTAATTTGCTGATTTTTTTCATCTTGGCTCAAGCGCGTATTTTCAAGCACCGCCGAACGCTGTTGTAGATAGTTTTCGAGATGCTGAGAAAACTGCTCTCGTTGTTCACTAAGCTGCGTTAACCGCTGTGCTCCTTGTTCGCCAACCAACTCGTTCCAAGCTAAGTATTGCTCTTGCGTGGACAAATGGCGACTCGCGTTGAGTGCTGGCAGTAGTTGTACATTGCGTTCACTGCGCTGAATGTATTCTGGCTGCTGCGCTAATAACGTTTGCCACTGCAACTGCTCATCATATGAATCGACTGCTTGAGCTTTAATGCGCAGCTTTTCTAATGCTAAATTTCGCAACGCATTCTCTTCACCAAACAGCATACTTTGCTGATCAACGTTAAAAAATTGACTTTGTATTTTCAGTAACTGCTGATTGATCTCAGCTAAGGTAGCAAGATCGAGATTGGCGATGGAAGCATTAGCCTCTAACTCAGCTAATGCTTGTTTGTATTGGATAAACTGTTCAAAAAGCATTGGATCGATCACCACGCCCTCATCCTGCTCAGCATGCTGGGCAATGCGCAGCTCAACCTCAGGTAATGAACTCTCTCCTAATGTAGAGATAAAATAGTGAATTAAATCAAGACTCGATGCGCTGTCTATCTCCGTATCTTGTTGAGATGGCGTTTGTAACGCGCTCTGTGATGATACTGGCTTTTGCAGAAAAAGCACCGCACCGATGCTCCCCAAGATGATCACGACAAAACCAAATAGTGCGGGCTTTTTCATAGCCAATCCTTATAAAGTTTGATGTTACAAAACTTGAAGTTATAAACCTTGAAGCTTCAATCGATTAGCGTGCTGGCGATACAAGGTAACGGGGTCAGTTTCAAAAAGGTGGTGTATCCCAAGCAAGCCGTTGATTTCATCTAAGTGGTTCATTTGGTAATCATCGCGGATCACCTTACCCAAGTGAGTACTGCATACGCCGACTAAACCATCATTAGGGCCATTAAAGACAAGCCCAGTCAACATCATCGCAGCATCAGTTGGGTCAAGGAGGTTGGTAAAGGTCGAAGATCCTGTCCACGAATAGTAATAAACACCATTGTCAGCCAGTAATTCACCATCACCACATTCACTGCTTGGAACGCCTTCTGGGTAGTATTGATTAAACGCTAGCGAACCTTGGGTAGTTAAGGCTTCTAAGGAGGCTAAAGGATCTTGCTCTAGGTTACTTCCCCCAGAAAGAAGGCCAACCAAACCCGCCAATCCTTGCGCCATTTTGACGGCAATCGCTTCAGAAATGGAGCCCTCTTTGATGTGCCCACGCACTAAATCTGCCACGATTGAGCCTTTATTCACGCCACCAATGCTAGTCACAGACGCCACAAGATCGGGCCGGACTGATGCAACATAACGAGCGGTTGGGGCCCCATGACTATGACCAATCAGATTCACTTTTTGAGCGCCCGTGGCGGCTAAAAGTGACTCCACTTGTTGCAATAGTTGTTCACCTCTCAGCTCAGAGCTGTTGGTTGCGGAGACTTGAGCCACGTAGACCTTTGCACCATCTTTCGTCAGTGATTGTGGGATGCTGTAGAAATAATCGACTCCGGCCAGCGTATCAAAACCAAATAAGCCATGAACTAACACAATAGGATACTGGGTTTGGGTATAGCCTGTCTTACTTAACGCCACAGTGCTGGTTGCCGCCAGCGCCGTGGTACTCAGCAGACAAAAAGCAGCAATAATAATCGTTCTTTTCAAAGTAAATTCCTTCTTATTGTAGTGCCTGGTTTAGGCGCGGCATACATCTAACCTACCGTTACCACACCAGAGATTAGACCTCTGAGGAGCACCCTAACTGTAGAAGAAAAGCACTTTATTTCATGTCATCTTGCCAGCTTCGTGAATGAATCGAAAAAAACAACAGATAAAATTAACATTACATTAACAAAAAGAGCACTCACGTTTTAGCCAACCAGGCCAAAAGCATGAGTGCTCTTTACTACGAAACGATGAAGGGATCGCGCTATTTTAAAATAAATTGAATACCATCGGCTAACCAACCTTCAGACCAAACCTTGACTTGCCGAATGGCCGATCCGGCTGGCAGCTCAAACACTTCATCGTGGGTACTGATTGCGTAGTCTTTTGACCCCACTACTTTGGTTGAACCATCATCAAGCTTAAAAGCTATACGAAGTAAATGGTTGCCACCGTACTTGAACTCACCGGAAGTAACGGTTATTTGCGTAACGCGTTTCAGATCAATTTCAGTCAAACTACCACTTTCACCGCCTTGCATCGCATTGGCTTGCGTACCAATTGCATCAATCGCAGCACCATGGCGAATATACAGTATCCCCGATTGACCAACATCTTGTAAGGCTAATGGACCCGATGTAAACCCAAATACGGCCGATTCACTATCTGAATGAAATACGTTGGTGTAAGCGGTAATGGTGCGCACACTTACCTGATCATTGCCATCAGCATACAAACCTAACTCACCGCTGGTTTTATCATGACCAAGTAACTCATGAGAGAAAACATTACTCAGCTTATCGCTGTTTTCTATCCATTCCCAACGCTGACTTAAACTCGAACTACAGGTTTGTAATTGACCCAGTGATTGTCCATCCAAACATTGATGGATGTCGTTTGCACTCACATAACGACCTAACTGATCATAAATAAAAGATTGTGAGTTTTTGGTTTCATCACAGCTTGAGGCAGAGAGCGCGCCATTATCAGCCACATCAACGCAACGATTATTAAAGCTGCCCAATTGCAAATTCACTGGACGGCCGCCCGTGAATACTGGGTGCTCCCAATCGACAGTAAAGCTAGCACTTTTGCTCACTCTGCGGCGCGTCGTATTTTCAAAACCATGGTAGGACTGATGCCCACCTACAACATAATAATGCTTATAAGCACCGTTATAAATGGGACGAATATTGACCGAAGAGTCAATGGTGAACTCCGTTGTCCCTGTTGCATTAGGAGCGGCTTTATAGATCACATCCATTTTTGGTACAAAGCTCGCGTAACCAATCGGGTTAATGCGGTTGGTATCCACAGGATAAGTATTGACCCACAGCGCATCCGTAGAGCGATTCATCATCGATTCGGCAGTCGCGTATTGGCTACGATTCCATTTAAAGCTGACGTTTTGCGCGTTATTGGTGCTACGTTCAACACGATAATCGTGCGTTTTAAAGGTTAACCAACGGCTTTGGTTGTAGCTGGCATTGGCTTCTAGCTTGCCTTTAGGTCCATCAGCACTAACCTCGACACCACCACTCACCCCTAGCTGGAAGCCGGATACCTCTTTGACTTCATATTCGGCATTGAGATTTTCTCTCGGGAACGTTTTTAAGATCTGCGCTTTGTTGTTCGAAGAGTTAAATACAAATTGGTAGTCTTGGGCGATGGCATCGGTCGACCAGTCTCGGAAATAAGCATCTAATGTCGTGTAATCAGCACCCGATTGACGATAATCAAGACGGTCATTGAGATGGATCCCCGCACCCGTTGTATCATCATCTAAGCTGATGCGAACAATTTTCGCGTCCGGTGTCGCAGAACCAATGGTGCCATATTGTAATGAACGCTCTAAATTAACTCTATAGATCAAAGAGATATTCGGGTTATCGCAAAACACTCGCGTGCCTCGATCCCAAAGATGTGAGTTATTAAACGTACATTCATTATCAGTAATAGGCCGATTGACATTCAAATAAAACGCGACGTGTGGCAAAGAGTTCGTTTCCGAACCACTATTTGACACCATACTGGCCGTACTACGGCGCTGACGAGAATGGGCAATTGGGGTGGCTTCCAGTAGACGAATGTTGGCATCATTCTCGTCATCTAACGGTGTGAACAACAATTCTCCTTTGTGTTCACTGATGATCAAAAAGTCACTGGCAAACGCTAAGCCCAGTTTTTTCCTGAGCAGTGCTTTCGCCTCTGTCTTTTGCGACTCACCTTCAATCGTACTGAAATCGACAAAATAGCGCATATGTTGGTTCAGTACATCGTCACGCATCTGCATTAGTGTCGGGGGCTCAACCTCTCCTTGTAACCAATAGCTCGCATTGAAGTAATTGATTTGGCTGTCATCCTGAAGCTCACTGAACATTTCAATGGCCAAACCTTGCGGCTGATTCACGTCAGCTTGAGCGGTGTTCCATACCAAGCCTGACATAATGGCAATAGCGCTAAGTGCTTTTCTTCTGTTTATTGACATATAAACCTCGTAAGCATTTTATTGTTATCACGGTATTTAAAAGAAAATGAATACCCATTTTTTATTTTTTCAGACCACAAAATAAAAGAACATTGGTTTTTTGGCACCTTTGTGGCGAATTATTAATAGATCTTAAAATAACAAACACAAAGAGAAATGATTTTTAATGTGGCTTAAAATCA
>NZ_CAWNMS010000086.1:0-8134 GCF_963875605.1 Vibrio sp. V04_P4A5T148 | reverse complement strand
ATATGAGCGATTTGGAGATTTGAAGTTCAAGTACAGGAATCGAGAATTTTGGTGTCGAGGGTATTATGTAGATACGGTAGGAAAAAATACCGAGAAGATACAAAGTTACATAAAGCACCAACTAGAGCAGGATAAAATGGGAGAGCAATTATCGCTCCCGTACTCAGGTAGCCCGTTTACGGGCCGCAGGAAATAGTCATATGCAAATGTCAGATCACTATGCGCCTGCTAGGGCGCTGCCAGTAGGAAAGCCTTATAGGCGCATATGAAAAACCACCGGCTATGCCGGTGGATACTTTTTTTCTATCTATTCGTATCATTCAATGTCCAATCATAGTGATAGCTGATACTCTTTTTCTCGCTTTTTAGTGCCTTGTTATACTGCACTAAGTGCTCAAATAATTGCTGTTTCGTTCCAAAATCTTCAGCAAACCAGTCATAAATAGAAGACAGAACCCATTTATCATTGGTGACCTTTACTCCTTTTTCGCTATTGATAAACTCAGTGGCTGATTTCTCCAGTAATAATTCAGTATTTTCTGCTGTGAAAGCCTGCTTTTGTAAGTTTGGGCAGCCAAGACTTGCGCAGTTGACCGCATAATGGGTTCGAGGATCTTTCCAAATAGGTCTTAAAATTCGATGTTCAATATCATTGAGAGTCAGCTCTTTTTGATTGATGGTAATGATCTTTTGTTCCCAAGGGCCAAATGAGAAAAATCCTCCCAGTTTAGTGATGGATGGTATTGGGTAATGATCGACGATTAAGTTAACTGTTAAGGCATTATATAAGTTGACCCAGTAAGCATATTGTTCCAGCTTTGCATACTCTCTTGGATCAAGGGCTGATAATTGTGAAATATAGAGCTCTAATTGCTCTTTATCTTTTGAGTTGACCCTTTGATAATCGAAGAGGTTGTTGTGATTTTCTTGGATTAGATAAGTATCAAGTGTTGTCTGCCAAATTTGATGTGAAATGGCTTGTGTATTTTCTTCATTACTAGAGTTCCAATAATCCCATAGTTGTGATTTAGGAGCAGAAAATACATTCGTTGACCCGAGTGTCAAACATAGCGTTAATAGATATTTCATTGTTTACCTCTCATCTCATAGGTTATATGACCTAGGTAGGGATTGATAAATTTCAGATAAAATAAAAGGTTGGTGCATCTACACCAACCTCTGGAAATTAAATCGATACTCGCTATTTCAAAAAGCTAGGAATTTTTGTTTCATAATCAGCGATTTTATCTTCGTGCTGTAGCGTCAAACCGATATTGTCTAATCCATTAAGTAAGCAATGGCGACGAAATTCATCAATTTCAAATGAGTATGTTTTTCCATTGGCTTTAACTTCCATTCGTTCAAGATCTACAGTTAGTTGAGCACCTTCATTTCCTTCAACAAATAGGAATATTTCATCAACTTCTTGCTCTGTAAGGCGGACTGGAACCATTTGGTTATTGATTGAGTTACCATAAAAAATATCCGCAAAACTGGGTGCAATCATGGCCTTGATGCCGTAATCCGCTAAAGCCCAAGGGGCATGTTCTCGTGAAGAACCACACCCAAAGTTTTCACGAGCAAGTAGAATGCTCGCTCCTTCATAGCGAGGTTTATTCATGACAAAATTTGGATTAGGTTGTTGACCTGCATCATCTAGAAAACGCCAATCATGAAAAAGGTGTTTGCCAAAACCAGTGCGATTTACTTTCTGTAAAAATTGCTTAGGGATAATGGCATCTGTATCGACGTTCGCTGCATCAAGAGGAACGACCAAACCTGTGTGCTGTTTAAAACCTGACATTGGTGATCCCCTGTTTAGTTGAGTGTTGAAGAATGAATATTACGGATATCGACAAAGTGTCCAGCGATGGCGGCGGCGGCGGCCATTGCAGGACTGACTAAATGTGTGCGGCCATCTCGACCTTGGCGGCCTTCAAAATTGCGGTTGGATGTTGATGCACAGCGTTCACCTGCACCGAGCCTGTCATTGTTCATAGCCAAGCACATTGAACAGCCCGGCAAGCGCCATTCAAAACCCGCTTCAATAAATATTTTATCCAAGCCTTCCGCTTCCGCTTGCGCTTTAACTTGCTCTGAACCTGGAACAATCAATGCTTGAACGTGTGGTGCGACTTTTTTACCTTTCGCGACTTGAGCTGCTGCTCGCATATCTTCAATGCGAGAGTTTGTGCAAGAACCGACAAAAACTTTATCCACTTTGTAGTCTGATAAGGATTTACCCGCTTCCAGTCCCATATACGCTAATGCTTTTTCTGCTGATGCTTTTTCGACAGGATCACTAAAGCTATCGGGAGATGGAATGGTTTCATCGACAGCAATTACTTGGCCTGGGTTTGTGCCCCACGTTACTTGTGGTTTGATGTCCGCGGCATTTAGGGTAACGACTGCATCGAATTTGGCATTATCATCGGTTTTTAGCGTTGCCCAGTACTCAATGGCAGCTTCTAAATCGTTTCCTTGAGGAGAAAACTTGCGACCTTTAATGTAGTCGAAAGTAGTCTGATCAGGGGCGATAAGACCGGCTTTTGCTCCAAGCTCAATCGCCATATTGCACACCGTCATACGACCTTCCATTGAAAGATCGGTAATCGCTTCACCACAAAATTCAACGACATAGCCTGTACCACCGGCCGCCGTTGTTTTACCTATAATGGCTAGCACGATATCTTTAGCGGTGATGCCTGGAGCGACTTTGCCTGTCACCTCAATTTTCATCGTTTTCGCGCGAGCTTGTTTCAATGTTTGGGTTGCAAGTACGTGCTCAACTTCTGACGTACCGATGCCAAACGCTAACGAGCCAAATGCGCCATGTGTTGCTGTGTGTGAGTCACCGCAGACAATGGTCATACCGGGAAGAGTAATACCTAATTCTGGCCCCATGACATGAACGATGCCTTGGTATTTATGATTTAAGTCGTAGAGTGTTACGCCAAACTCAGCACAGTTCTTGGACAGTGTTTCCATTTGGATTCGAGCCATCTCACCCGAGGCATTAATGTCTTTTGTGGTGGTTGAAACGTTATGGTCCATGGTAGCGAATGTTTTACTCGTCTGACGAACTTTACGTCCCTTTTCGCGTAAACCATCAAATGCTTGCGGTGATGTCACTTCATGAACGAGATGACGATCGATATAAAGGATGGGGGTTTCCCCTTCAGCTGATACCGCAATGTGGGCATCATAAATTTTTTCGTATAAGGTTTTTGCTTGCGACATTGCTTCTTCCTTGAGCTCTTTGAGCTTTATAAAGGACTAGGCGAGCCTAGTCCTACTAATTATGAGTTTAAAATATAGCTGGCAATTTTATCGCCCATTTCAGAGGTTGAAAGTGCCGCTTTACCACTGGCAAGATCTGCGGTGAGTTCTCCTGCGGTAAGCGCCTTTGATACGGCATTTTCGATAGCTTGAGCGGCACTTTCTTCGCCCAAGCTATAACGTAGCATTAAAGCGGCGGAAAGAATTTGTGCAACTGGGTTAGCAATGTTCTTTCCTGCGATATCAGGTGCAGAGCCACCTGCTGGCTCATAGAGACCGAAATTGCTTTCATTAAGGCTAGCGGAAGGTAGCATGCCCATTGAGCCTGTGATCATGGCGCATTCATCGGAAATGATGTCACCAAAAATATTAGAGCACAGCATGACATCAAATTGAGAGGGATCTTTAATGAGCTGCATAGTGGCATTATCGATATAAATGTGTGAAAGCTCGACGTCTGGATAATCTTTTGCGATCTCTTCTACGACCTCACGCCATAAGATAGAGCTTTGTAATACATTCGCTTTATCGACTGAGCATACTTTTTTACGACGTAATCGTGCGGACTCAAACGCTATTTTTGCAATGCGTTCGATTTCGTAGCGGTGGTAAACTTCGGTATCAAATGCTTTTTCATTTGCCCCTTCGCCTTCTCGTCCTTTGGGTTGGCCAAAATAAATACCACCAGTCAATTCTCGAACAACCACAATATCGAAGCCACGATCGGAGATATCGGATCGTAAAGGAGAAAAGCTTTCTAAGCCTGAGTGAATTTGAGCAGGACGCAAGTTACAAAACAGTTGAAAATGTTTGCGAAGCGGTAGGAGTGCACCGCGCTCTGGTTGGTCGTTGGGTGGTAAATGCTCCCATTTAGGGCCGCCTACGGAACCAAACAATACGGCGTCTGCCTCTTCACATCCTTTAATTGTGCTTTCAGGCAGCGGGCAACCGTGGTTATCAATCGCAATCCCGCCGACATCATGTTCTTCTCTGGCAAACCGGATAGCATGTTTTTTTTCAATCGCATCCAATACCTTGTGTGCTTGTTGCATTACTTCTGGGCCGATACCATCACCTGCAAGAACGGCAATTTTGTATGTTTTGTCTGTCATGTTAGTCCTTTACTATTTTTATATTTGCTTGCCCCAGTGAGCTCTAAAGACTGAAAGCTCTAATCTAGGTACGTTAAACGGTTGCCACTTTCTTTTGTTTAATTTCTGCAATTTGATCGGCACGATGAATGCTATTGATCACGTGCAATAAGGCTTGTCCTGATGCTTCGACAATATCCGTAGAGACGCCTGTACCGTGATATTTTCGCCCTTTGTAGTTGGCAATAATATCGGCTTGCCCGAGTCCATCTTCACCTTCGCCCTTGGCGGTAAGGTCAAATTTATCCAATACGATCTCATAGCCAGTTAGACGGTAAATACATTGGTAAAGCGCATCGACAGGGCCATTACCAACGGCAGCTTCACATTTTTCTTCATCACCACAAAGCAATTTAATACTGGTGGTCGCCATAACACTGCCTGATTGAACACTCAAATAGTTCAATTTGTAGAAATCGTCTTCATCACGCAGATTTGAAAAGTGCATCAACGCTTCTAAGTCATAGTCAAACACTTGGCCTTTACGATCTGCCAATTTTAAGAAATCTTCATACAAGGCATTGAGGTTGTATTCGTTTTCATTGTAACCCATGCTATCCATATGGCTTTTTACTGCGGCGCGGCCACTGCGGCTCGTTAAGTTCAGCGCTTGGTTTTTTAGGCCAATTGACTCTGGAGTCATGATTTCGTAAGTGTTTTTGTTTTTCAACATGCCATCTTGGTGAATGCCTGACGAGTGGCTAAATGCGTTGGCACCGACAATCGCTTTGTTACTTTGAATCGGCATATTGCACAGTTGGCTAACCAACTTACTGGTGCGGTGGATCTCATCATGCTTTAAGCCAGTATGTACGCCGAGGAATTCTTGACGAGTTTTGATGATCATCGCGATCTCTTCCAGTGAACAGTTACCAGCGCGCTCACCAATACCGTTGATGGTACCTTCTATTTGCCTTGCGCCAGCCTGTACAGCGGCAATCGAGTTTGCGACTGACATTCCCAAGTCATCGTGGCAATGAACGGAAATAATGGCTTTATCTATGTTAGGGACTCGCTCAAACAGCATCTGAATAATGCCACCAAATTCGCTAGGAACAGTATAACCGACCGTGTCTGGAATATTGATGGTCTTAGCTCCGGCATTAATTGCGGCTTCGACCATTCTACAGAGATTATCAATGGGCGTTCGGCCCGCATCTTCACAGGAAAATTCGACGTCATCAGTGTAGTTACGGGCGTGTTTCACCGCACTGACTGCCATCTCGAGCACATCATCATAACTGCGGCGCAATTTATCTTGCACATGAATGGTTGAGGTTGAAATAAACGTATGGATACGAAAAGCATCGGCGACTTTCAGAGCTTCGGCCGCTGCATCAATATCTTTTGCTACCGCGCGAGAAAGCGCGCAGACGCGGCTGTTTTTAATGTGTTTGGCAATCGTTTTGACCGATTCAAAATCACCAGGGGAGGAAACTGGAAAACCTGCTTCAATAACATCAACACCAAGGCGCTCTAATGCGTAAGCAATCTGCAGTTTTTCTTTAACGGTTAAGCTTGCTGACAAAGCTTGTTCGCCATCACGTAGTGTGGTGTCGAATATAATGACTTGATTATTCATGTTTGCTCCCTTGCACCGATGGTTAATCGTTTACTTCCTAAATATAGTTATAAAAAAACCCGCATCTCAGTGCGGGCTCTTGTTATCTTGTGTGGTGTTTTTCTTCCACAACCTACCCGCGCGAATGGTTCACGATAAGGAGCAGGCCCAGCAGGATAGAAAAACGGATAGTCATTCGTAACATTCCACAAGATTAAGTTAACAAATTAGTACCGTACTCGACTTAACTCGTCAACCATTAAGTTGTTTTTTTATTCATATCGGATCAGTTTTAGTCAAAAGCGGTAAAAATGAGCAGAATTGGCAGAGAGGATCACTTTTTGTAGCACGGAATGTTTTCACGCAAGAACGTTTGTCATCGGTTAAATTCATTCATTCTCCAACAAACAGTCACGTATTTGTCATTTTAAACTTCTACGTTTAGAGCGTAAGAGGTTTATGGAATGACAGGAGTCGCTCATGCGTGCCATCGGACAAATTGTTAAGTTTGACGTAGCGTTTTCGCTATTTTGTTTACAGCATCGTTTTAATCAGCCTGTAGCGCAGATCAGCAAAGCTATTTCCCATACTGGGGATGGGCATTTGTATGCGTTGATTGGTGCTTTAGCTTGGTATTTAGACCCGCTTAATGGCCAGCTATTCTTAATGGCTGGACTGGCCGCTTTCGCGATTGAACTCCCTATTTATTGGGGATTGAAAAATAGCTTTCAGCGTCGTCGCCCTGAAGAGTTTTCTCCTTCATTCATTGCCTTTATTACCCCTTCGGATCGCTACAGTTTGCCCTCTGGTCATACGGCTGCAGGGTTTGTTATGGCGACATTAATTGGCCACTTCTATCCTCATAGCGATGCTTTTGTCTTGGTTTGGGCTGGCTTAATTGGCGTATCTCGCATCCTACTTGGGGTTCACTTCTTGACGGATATCGTGATTGGCGCGCTGCTTGGTGTAAGCAGCGCAAGATTTGCTTTGTGGTTGGTGGAGAGAGGCTTTTGAAAATTCTGTATGGTGTCCAAGGCACCGGAAATGGCCATATTGCTCGTTCACGAGTGATGAGTGAAGCGTTGAAAGAAGCCAAAATTGATGTGCAATTTCTCTTTTCTGGACGTGAAAAAGAGAAATACTTTTCGATGGAAAGTTTCGGTGATTACCAAACTCGGCGCGGTTTTACTTTTGAAACTGAACAGGGACACGTAAATTACGTTAAAACGGCGCTGAATAATAATTTGCTGACTTTCGTGAGTGAGACAAAAAACCTCGATTTGTCTCCGTATGATCTGGTCATTAATGACTTTGAACCAGTATCGGCATGGGCGGCTAAACAGCAAGGTATTCCGTGTATTGGGATAAGTCATCAAAATGCATTTCGTTATAATGTGCCTTTGAAAGGGGCAAGTTGGCTGGATAAACAGATTATTCAACAGTTTGCGCCTGCCAACTACCACGTCGGTTTACATTGGTATCATTTTGATCAACCGATCCTTCCTCCGATTATCTATCGTTCAGAGCAGCATACGTCTAGCGAGCATTTCATTTTGGTCTATCTTCCATTTGAGCATGTTGATGATATTCTTGAGTTGCTTTTTCGTTTTTCAAATCAAGCATTTATTTGTTATCACCCTTCTTTAATGGAAGCGCAATCCGTTGAAAATGTTGAGTTGCGTCCCTTATGTCATACCTATTTTCAATATCACTTACATCGCTGCGATGGCGTGATTGCTAATGGTGGCTTTGAATTACCATCAGAAGCACTTTCATTGGGTAAAAAGCTGCTACTTAAGCCACTATCAGGTCAATTTGAGCAGCAAAGTAACGTTGCCACTCTTGAGAATCTCGGGCTTGCTGCATCTATGGAGTTTTTGGACCCGTCGGAGTTACGCCGTTGGTTGGATGAAAAACAGGTCGAGCGCGTTGTCTATCCTAATGTAGCGAAAGCCTTGGTTGAATGGGTACAAAATGGCAAATGGGATAATCATAAAGAGCTGAGCCAGTCTTTATGGCGACAGGTTGATTTCCCTAGTTATGTGTCATTTAGCTAATATTGACGAAATGCTTTGAATTTTGACGTAATTAATTTATTTGGTGAATGTATCAAGGTGAAGGCTTGTTATTCATCACTTGATTC
>NZ_CAWNMS010000085.1:0-10049 GCF_963875605.1 Vibrio sp. V04_P4A5T148 | reverse complement strand
CTTTGTTTTGGCGGCTTATTTATCACGGCTCTGGCTTCGGTTGGTTCTTGAATCACTCAATCATTGCAATTGTGGCTTTTGGTCGTGTAAAGTCAGTTTATCTCATTGAATTTGCATAACAAACGGCTTAAGAGGGATTGCCAACGCCTGGCGACTTTAGTGCAAAATTGAAATTCAGGATTTACGGTGTGTTTTTTGAGTTCGGCGGTGCGTTGTCAACCCCTTAGCCGGGCGTTAGTTTACCAATCAAAATTGCACCCTAACTCAATACGCTAGGGTGTGATAATTATCGCAGATGGTTTTGTGGCAATTGCGATTGTCCAAGGACTGCAACGACCAAAATAAAACTGTCTTCCTTGGTAAAGTAAGCCGTATGCTTGCCTATAGGGAAGTAAAAACCATTTTGATATAAATCGTTGCAGCTTCTGCCTACAGCTGGATTGTCAGCGAGCATCTGAAAGCCAGTAAGAAGAGTGTCTTTGTATGCGTTCCACTGCATCTCGGAAAAGTTTGTAACGGTATAATTTTTGATTTTATGTAAATGAGCCTGTGCTAATTTACTTAGTTTATATTTACTCTTGTGCATACTTTACTTACAACGCGTTTAGGAAGTTTTCACCGTCAACTATATTGCCTTGGGCTAAGTCTGCTTTTGCGGACTCAAAACAATGTTTTATGTAATCGGCTTTCATGACTTCAAGTTCTTCATAGTCTCTAATCGACATCACAACAACGGCATCTTTATTGTTTTTACTAATTTTAACTGGCTCACGTTGAGCGTTTAGAAGCAGTTCACCGAAATTACGTTTGGCATCATTTGCTGTTAATGTGTACATGGTTAAGCTCCAAGTCTGTAAGTGCAGTAATATTATAGGGTATCGAGCCAAATGTGCAATTTAATTAAATCGTGCGATTGGTGTGAAAAGTAAACTAACAAAGCATTTAAGATGGATTCGCAACGCTTGGCGGTTTTAGTGTAAATTCAGTTTTTCCGTTTTAAGTGGTTTGTCGCGGCATAGGTGTTTAGCGTTGCTCACCACTTAACGCGGCGTTATGTGTTTGGTTAGTTTTTAGGTCAAAGCTACGATTTCATTGAGAATTCGTTCTGTGTTTTCGGCAAGTTGGCTTGGTCAAACTGGATTCTTGAACAACTTGAGATTGATCGTTTTCAAGGTTCTTGGGTTGCCTCAATGGAGTGCTGGAGCTGGTTTGTGTTGGGTTTCGGTGGTTTCAAATCGCTTTAATTGAAATGTCTTTTTGACTGATTTGTTTGCTGAAGCTCAGCTCTAATAGTCTGGTGAAGCAAAAGGTTTTGTTGTGGGTGAAAGGGCGCTTTCTTTGTTGTCGATTCTGTAAGTGACTCTCTTTGGCTAAGAACGCTGTGAAATTTAGGGTTTGATAAGCATCATTTTTGTACGTAACTTATTAAAATCTCTTCATTTCTACGGTGGTTTACTTTGAATTCACGGTTACATTCACATAACAAGCAATTCAAGTGGATTCTCAACGCGTGGCAGTTTTACTATGCGTTGAGTAAAGTGTTTATGGTGCAATGCAGTGGCTTGGCCAGTGCGTTGTTCACCACTTAATTGGGCGTTATGTACTTTTCTGAAATCCTTCCTACAAATCAAACTTGTGCACAGTGTCATTATGCGTTAGTCTTTGTCTATGAATGCACAATGAGACAGTGCAAGTTGCAATGGCATTAGAATTTAAAGATAAGTGGTTAGAGCAGTTTTACGAGGATGATAAACGACATCGTTTAATTCCAAGTAGCATAGAGAATGCTCTATTTCGGAAGCTGGAAATCTTAGATGCAGCTCAAGCTGAATCAGACTTAAGAATTCCACCGGGTAATCGTTTTGAACATCTTGAAGGAAATCTTAAAGGTTGGTGTTCAATTCGAGTGAACAAACAGTATCGTTTGATTTTTCAGTGGGTTGATGGTGTTGCACTAAATACTTACTTAGACCCACATAAGTATTGAGGTAACGACTATGCGTAAGACAAAACGTCGTCCAGTTAGCGTTGGGGAAATGTTAAAAGTTGAATTTCTTGAACCAATGGGCATCACATCAAAAGCGCTCGCTGAAGCGATGTGCGTACACAGAAATACGGTGAGTAATTTGATTAATGGTGGTGTGTTAACAGCTCCGGTAGCAATCAAGTTAGCAGCGGCATTAGGCAACACACCAGAATTTTGGCTTAACATTCAACATGCAGTTGATCTTTGGGATACGAGAAATCGTTATCAAGAAGAAGCAAAGTTTGTAAAGCCGTTGTTTGTTTCGCTGGAACAAAGCGCACGTACATAACAAACGCTTCAAGAGGGACAGCCAACGCGCGGCATTTTTACCATGCGTTGGTTGTTGTGATTACGTTATTATGCGGAAAGTTGGTAGTAGCGTTGGCTGCCCCTTAAGCGGGCGTTATGTGCTAGTGTACGCCGAATTCTTTACTATGATTTCGTTAATAAAGACTACTGCGGAAATGTGATAGGATTTTTGTTATGAAAGATAGGAAAATGAGTGAGGTCGAAGAGCCCAAGTCACCGTGTATTAGACAGTGCTGTTTAGATGAAATGGATATTTGTTTGGGATGTTTCAGATCGTTGAATGAAATTATTGATTGGCATTCTTCAACGATAATTGAAAAGAACAAGATTCTTATCGTATGCTGTCAAAGAAGGAAATTGGCTCAAAAATCGAGGTTTTAGTATTATCTAAAAGTACTACTGGTGATAATTTTGTCTAAATTGGCTGAGAGTTTGTTAGAAAATGAGCATATAAAAACGGCCCTTGACGTCGAGGGCCGTTGATATTTAGTAATGCAAGGCTAGTGCTCAGGTGTTTCTAGCAGCTTAATGGCACTTTCAACTGCATTATTGATCGCTTGATCATTTTCAAGTTTTCCTGAACTTGCTGGCCCAAGGGCTCTAGAGTATAGAGCTAATTGTTTGTCCAAAGGCAAGCCCAACTGTTCATACAGATTTTCGCGAATTTTTGCATGTTGTTCAGGGGCTTGGTTTGCAAGGCTAATAAGTGTTTCATAAATAAGAACTTTCATATCATGTCCATTTTATTATAGTTAACTTGGTGCGTATGGATTATAGCTGAGCCCTTAATGTAAATCTTGTGCAACAATCACATAACAAACGGCTCAAGAGGGATTGCCAACGCGTGGCGGCTTTAGTGCAAAATTGAAGTTCAGAGTTTACAGTGTGTTTTTTGAGTTCGGTGGTGCGTTGTCAACCCCTTAGCCGGGCGTTAGCTGGGGTTAAGAAAAACGGTGAATTTAGGGTGGAAAGGCTTTGGATTTTCTAGCTACACACCGGACAAATCTCAGCTTATCAACTATCTCGCCAGTGGCACTTTTCGGGAAGTGTTTGAACTTAACGAAGTCTGCTTACGGGAAGTGTTGTGTTTGTTAAGTTCATTGGCGCGGCTTCTTTGGTGTTGAAATTTATGCATTCTTAAATTCGTTTCGTGTGCTCTGTCGTTGGCTTTTTCGATAGAATTCTTTGCAAATTACCGAGCTAAGGAATGGTGATTTTCTCGGTCATTTCTTCTTTGCCAAGCGCATTTCGTGGATTGGGTTTTAATTTCACAGTTGTCTGTTTTACTTTGCCGTTTGAAAGCAATAATGTGTCTCAAATTAGGCACTTTGGCGTAATTTGCTAGCGAAAGTGCAGCAGCTAACTAGGCGTTTAAGACGGATTCCCAACGCTTGGGAGTTTCGGTTCTAGGTTGAGTTTTGTGTTTAAGGCGCAATGGTTTAGGATTGTGGTCGCGTTGCTCACCACTTAACGCAGCGTTATGTTCACACGAGGAAACATGGAAGTTTATTGTAAAATTTTAAAGCCGCAAGATAGCCGAAATATCGAGAGTTACGGTTAGAAAGCTTACGGTTATACCCGGAGGCATTTGGCTCTGATTACAAGACCCAATCCCAATTACCGAAGTTGTTCTTCGAACAAATGATCGAAAAAGAGAGCAATGATCACATTATGCTGGGTGCTTTTTACAATAATGAATTAGTCGGGTTATGTGGCTTGCTTTCTTTGGAACAGTCGCACTCATTAGAGCTAGTTCAAATGTACGTATCACCAAATGTACGTGGCAAGTCAATCGGACAAACTCTTTTAACTAAAGCTAAGTCGGTGTTACAGGATCGCAATGGGGATAGGCTAGAGCTAACGGTTTATCACGGTAATCTTGCTGCCATTAAATCTTATGAAAAATTTGGTTTTATCCGTGTTGCAAGTCAACTTAAAGAAATTGTTATGCATTTTAAGCTGTGAACATAACAAACGGTTCAAGAGGGACAACCAACGCGTGGCATTTTCACTATGCGTTGATTTTTGTGGTTACGGTATTGTGCGTAAGCTTGGTAGTGGCGTTGGTTGCCCCTTAACCGGGCGTTAGCTGAGGTTAAGAAAAGCCATAAAATTAAGCGCTTATTTTTCTTAGTCTGAGGCTCTAGCTTTATACCTGAAAGTCAGCACTTTTCCATGTATCTCGCCAGTGGCACTGTTCTTGAAGTGGTTGAACTAACCGAAGCCTTCTTACGGGAAGTGATGTGCTTGTTTATTTCTTTGGTGTGGATTCTTTGGTTTTGAAGCTCTTTCGCGCACTTGGTTGTTGGCTTCTTCGAAAGAATTCTTTGTAAATTTAAGTCTTAGAAGCTCGTCAGTTTTGCTGTTATTTCTTCTTTGCCAAGTGCATTTCGTGGATTAGGTTTTAGTTTCTCAGTTGTCCGTTTTACTTTGTCGCTTGAAAGCAATAATGTGTTTTAAATTAGGCCGTTGGGTAGCTAATCTCCGGCTAAAGTGCAGCAGCTAACAAACGGCTCAAGAGGGATTGCCAACGCGTGGCGACTTTAGCGCAAAATTGAAGTTCAGTGTTTATAGTGTGTTTTTTGAGTTCGGCGATGCGTTGTCAACCCCTTAGCCGGGCGTTAAACGTCGTTATAGTTCGGTGGTTATAATTTTTTATTTAATTACCAGTATGAATTTATAGACATATACATCCTCTTTGGTAAGAATACTTAATTCTTAACTATCTGAGGCATAAGTAAATGAAAGGTACCATCATCGATTTTAATGAGTTGGATCGAACTGGATTAATCTCGGGCGAAGACGGCATTCGCTATCCACTCAATATTAATGAATGGAAGGCAGGGCAGCTTCCTAAATCAGGAATGGCTGTAGACTTTTCTGTGGAAAATAATGAAGCGAAAGCTATTTATCTGATATCTACAAGCGTAAGTTCCTCGAAGAAAATTGCTGCTGCTCTGCTTGCTTTTTTCTTTGGGGCGCTAGGCGCTCATAAATTTTATTTAGGGTATACCAAACAAGGTTTAATAATGCTGCTGGCATTCTTATTTGGTTTTGTCTTGCTTGGATTGCCTTCAATAGTCATAGGTGTTATTGCTTTTGTTGAGTTTATTATTTATCTCACTAAATCAGATGAAGATTTTGAAAAAACATATGTGACGGGACGTAAGGATTGGTTCTAATATACTGATGTAATTACGTTTAACAAGCGGCTCAAGAGGGATTGCCAACGCTTGGCGACTTTAGTGCAAAATTGAAGTTCAGTGTTTACGGTGTGTTTTTTGAGTTCGGCTATGCGTTGTCAACCCCTTAGCCGGGCGTTATGTGTTTGATGAGTTTTTAGGGTTAACTCTACGATTTCATTGAGAATTCGTTCCGTATTTTCGGCAAGTTGGTTTGGTCGAAATGGATTCTTGAACAACCTGAGATTGATCGTTTTCAAGGTTCTTGGGTTGCCTCAATTAAGTTTTGGATCTGGCTTGTGTTGAGTTTCGTCAGTTTCAAATCGCTTTAATTGAAATGTCTTTTTGACTGATTCACTTGTTGAAGTTCAGCTCTGAAAGTCTGGTGACGCAAAAGGTTTGGTTGTGGGTGGAAGGGCGCTTTCTTTGTTGTTAGTTCTGCAAGTGGTTCCCTTTGGTTCAAATCGTTGTGAAATTTAGGTTTTGGTCAACATCGTTTTTGCACGTAACTTATTCAAACCTCTTCATTTCTACGGTGGTTTACTTTGAATTCACGGTAAAATTCACATAACAAACGGCTCAAGAGGGATTGTCAACGCTGGGCGGCTTTAGTGCAAAATTGAAGTTCAGTGTTTACAGTGGTTTTTTGAGTTCGGCGGTGCGTTGTCAACCCCTTAGCCGGGCGTTATGAGCTTTTACCATCATCAACCTCCCAGTAAATGGAGTGTAGTTTCTCCTCAATAAAATCGATGAATACTTTTACTTTCTCTGGCATGTGTCGCCTTTCTGGATACACAGCAAAAATGCTGTGGTCTGGTAAGTCATAGTTAGCCAATACTTGAACTAACTGACCTGTATTGAGGTATCTCTGCACAATAAATGTTGGCATTTGACAGATTCCTAGTCCTTGTAAAAGCATCTCACATATAGCATCACTATTATTTACTATGAAATTTCCAGTAGGTTCAACCTTGAGCTTTTCATCTGCTTTAAAAAATGTCCATTCAACACCAGCTTGAAACAAGCTGTAATAAATACAATTGTGATCTTTCAAGTCGTGTGGAGTATTGGGAGTACCAGCTTGTTGCAAATACTCAGGGGATGCACATACAACACTGTTGCACTTAGCGAGTTTCCGAGCAATTAGGCTTGAATCTTTTAATTCTCCGATCCGAATTCCGACATCGTAAGCACCAGCGATCATATCAACAACTTGATCATCCATATGTTCTTGTGAAGCCTTTCTGTAGCGATGCTTTGGCTCTTGGCAACTCACTAAACCAAGCGTTCTCATAAGCTTTGTTGCTCGGTATCGGCTCAGCTTTACACCCTGATTTGTGACTATATCTGCAATGGTTCTCGCGCCCGCAGAGCCATTGCTTGCGACATGAGCCTCACTAACCAAGCTGCGCAATTTTACTGTTTCAGCATTAATTACCGTTGGGCGTTTAAGCCAATAGTGATAACTACTTCGATGAACATTGAAGACTTCGCATAATGTTTTTACGCTGTAGCTCTGCTTGAGTTTCTTGATTATCAAGAATTGTTCAGTGAGTCCGACATCAACAGAGCCGTGGCTTTTTTTAATATTTCATTATGCTCTTCAAGGCGAGCCAGCTTCTTTTTTAATTCCCGAATTTCTATTTGTTCAGGGGTCATAGGTGAAGCTTT
Organism: Vibrio sp. V04_P4A5T148; assembly: GCF_963875605.1. Lineage (NCBI taxonomy): Bacteria > Pseudomonadati > Pseudomonadota > Gammaproteobacteria > Vibrionales > Vibrionaceae > Vibrio > Vibrio sp. V04_P4A5T148. Next base: position 2,861 of record NZ_CAWNMS010000085.1, on the reverse strand, counting down.
CGGTGTTTTCCCTTGGCGTTCTTCTCTAAGCTGGCGAACCCATTTATCCATCGTGGATTTCCCCACATTCATGGCTTGGGCCGCTTCAGTTACTGAGTAGTTTTGGTCTAGGACTAACTGTGCTGCTTCTAACTTAAATTCTGCGCTAAATAGTCGTCTTGTACGTTTTGTCATAGTGTCACCTGTTAACTTATGAGGTGATGATATCACCTCTAACTAAGTGACCAAATTCACTATGCCACTACACTTCCTCTATCCCTAATGCTGTCTCTAAAGGTGACCTAGACATACTTGTTGGTGTTAACGGTAAGGAACTAGAGAACGCAGTAAAGTTACTTTCTACTCTAGGTTTCAACGAAAAATCCGATACGTTAAGAACTCCAGAGCTTTGCATGCTGGAAAATAACTCAGGTGAGGATTGATCTGCTCCAGCTAGACTGGACACTTCATTAAGCGACATTTTGCTGTTCAAAGTTAACTGGGCTTAGATACCCAAGAGCACTGTGCCTTCTCGTCCGATTATAATCAACCTCTATGTACTCGAAGATCGTTTGGCGCATCTGGTCTCTCGTCATAATCGGCTCATTTTGGATTGCTTCAACTTTCATAGAATGGAAGAAGCTCTCAACACAAGCATTGTCCCAGCAATTTCCTTTCCTACTCATACTTTGTTTTAGATTATAAGCAGTTATGAGATCTCGATAATCTTTTGAGCAGTACTGACTACCTCGATCACTATGAACGATATCCTGCTCGGGGAATCCGCGACGGAACAACGCCATTGATAGCGCATCACAGACCAGCGTAGCCGTCATTCTGGTATCCATAGACCATCCAATTACTTGTCTTGAGTAAAGGTCAATAATTACCGCCAAGTACAGCCAGCCTTCGCTTGTCGCTATATAGGTGATGTCTCCAGCCCATTTTTCATTCGGAGCAGATGCGCTAAAATTCTGAGCCAACAGGTTTGGAGCAACAGGCATTTGATGCTTGCTGTCCGTAGTGTACTTAAACTTGCGTGCAGCTTTCGGCGTTAAATCTTGACGCTTCATACTGGCAGCAATGGTTTTAACATTGTAGCGTTCACCGTTCTCAGACAGTTCTTTTTGGATACGCCTTGAGCCATCTCGGCCTTTGCTGTTGTCGAAAGCTTCTTTAACTTTTGTATCAAGCTGTTGGCGAATAGCCTCACGTTGGATGGCGTTGTGCCGATGCTTAATCCAGTAATAAAACCCACTTCGGGAAATCCCGAACACCTTAGCCATACGCACTATACTGAAGCACAGCAGGTGTTTGAGCATAAACTCGTAGCAATCTACTTTAGATTCTTCGCGAAGTAGGTGGCGGCCTTTTTTACAATTTCTAGCTCTTCAGCTTGCTCAGTCAACTGCCTTTTGAGCTTGGCAACCTCTGCGGTTAGCTCTTGCTCTCGCTGACTAGTACTGGTGTCTTTCTTCGAGTTCTTCCGCCACCCGTAGATTTGAGATTCGTGTAAAGAAAGCTGTCTTGCTGTCGCAGCTACTCCCACTTTATCTGCTAACTTCAGGGCTTCTGCTTTAAATTCAGGGGAATGTTTAATTCTAGTTTTCTTAGTTGTCATTGTTCACCTCGTTAGTGATTGTACTCACTTAACTCAGTGTCCAAAACTGCTGGGGCGGATCATTCAAAGAAAATGAGAATTTTCAAACGCGTACAATACCGGGTAAAGAAGGCAAACCCTCTAGAACTATTTATGAACAAACCGCTTATGCCTATTTAGGCGGGAAATTTCCGGTTCAAATGAAACTATCCCTAGAAGAAGGACAACCGCCTTATGTCGCTGGAGAATACACCGTACATAGCTCTAGTTATGTTGTTAATAACTTCGGCGGTTTGGAATTGAAACGATTTGGTTTATTGATTACTCCATTAGATATTGATTTATAAAATTAAAACATAAGGACGCGTTATGGCTAGCGTATCGATATATGACCCAAACAAAACTCATCACCTCGGCTTAGGTGATTTTGAATTACTTCAGTTATCTAGACCAACTCATAAGGCAAGGTTTACTCGTAGAGGTCACGAAGACGTTCAGCTTTTAGTCTTTTTAGACGATGACAAGGAGGTGCCATTCATTCGTGTTCCTTTGCATGTATTGTTGAGAGCGGCTCAGCACTATGAAAGAAACCACTAGTTATTGTACGCATCCATTTTTTAAAGTCTCGAGAGAAGAGCGTATAACTAACGGTCGAAAGGGGGCTTATGTCGCAGGATATAAGCCTTATTCGGACTCCGATGATGCGTATTTAATTGAGAACTACCAAAAAATCCCACTAACACACATTGCTAAGGCACTGAATCGCTCTAAAAAATCGGTTTTTACACGTTCTAAAAAACTCTTACGCGATGGATTGATAGTGGATAACAAGTCCTGGGAAAAATCACATTACTCTAAAAAAGAAGATCGTTTTATTATTGCCAACCAAGACAAAATGTCATTTGCTGAAGTTGCTCAGGTTCTTGGCCGTAGTCGAGACTCGGTTAAGGTTCGCGCTGGTAAACTTGGCGTGTCATTTCGAAAAATCGCAGAGACGGCACCAACAGTTAAGCTTTCTAACGAGGATATTGAGCTCATTAGAGAGCTAGCCGAGGCGGGTTTAAATTTCTGCGAGATAGCCCGTAAGTTTGAGGTAGACAATAGTCACGTTAGAAACGTTTGCCAATTTCATTCGCGGCTGTACTTAGATAAAACTGACTATATTAGTCATAAAAAACGGCAAGCTGATGCAATTGATGGTATGGGATAATACTTATGGTGATTTTTATCCCATTGAATTTAATGAAATTAATAATACTAAAGTGCGTATTATGTATATTAT
>NZ_CAWNMS010000084.1:0-10263 GCF_963875605.1 Vibrio sp. V04_P4A5T148 | reverse complement strand
GAAGAACATTGAATGTGTGAATGAGAACGAAACAGCTTTCCGAATTAAGAAATTTGCTTGGCGACCATAGCGTTGTGGACCCACCTGATTCCATGCCGAACTCAGAAGTGAAACACAACAGCGCCGATGGTAGTGTGGGGTCTCCCCATGTGAGAGTAGGACATCGCCAGGCTTTGAATATTGTCTAACCAGACACGCTGCGGAGCGGTAGTTCAGTTGGTTAGAATACCGGCCTGTCACGCCGGGGGTCGCGGGTTCGAGTCCCGTCCGCTCCGCCACTTATTAAGAAGCCCTGCTAGTAATAGCAGGGCTTCTTTCGTTTGAGCAAAAGAGCATTTTATTTTTTATCACTCTCAGTGCCGTCTTCTAAAAATCAATTCCACACATACTTACATATTCACTCCTTGTAATCCGTAACACTCTGATTAGCTAGGGCTCGCTTACCGGTCCGTAATTTTACTTGGCGCCCTTCTTCAATAATCATTGAACCTGTTTGTTCAAACTTGTTCGGTTGACTTTAAGCTATTGTGTGATTATTTGTGTATGTGAATGACTTTCTTTGGGGTGTGCGAGAGCCATCATCACACCTTCATTTGAATAGGGTTCGCCAGCTTTTTAAATAGGTGTTACTAAAGCTATTCATAGTGATATTTCACCATAGTTCAACAGCCTTAATTAGATCATATTTTTTGAATTGGTATTACAGTAGATATAGAGAGGAGCAACAAAGTAAAGATAGCAAAAGCCGATGTTCTAGAACATCGGCTAGGGATAAAATTGGTTTGATCAGTCATTACTGACAGTTTTACACTGACGACTTTTCAGCTTGTTTTGCTTTGTCTATCAATGGGGTAATTGTTGAACCTTGAATAAGTATTGAGAACACCACGACAGCGTATGTCATAACAAGGATTATCTCTTTTACATCAATAAGCTTGTCTGGGATAACTAATATGCCAGATGGGATAGAAAGTGCCATTGCTAGTGCTAGCCCACCTCGTAGTCCTCCCCAAGTTAGTATCTTTATTGACCATGGGTTGTAGGAGCGGTAACGCTTGAAGCCGATGTAAGAGAAAAAAACGCTTAGATAGCGAGCAGATAAGACAAGAGGAATGGCGAAAGCCATCAATATCCAGTCCTCTTCATGGAATTTGAAGAGTAGCATCGACATACCGATAAGTAGGAAGAGCACACCATTCAAAAATTCGTCAACCAATTCCCAAAAGTGGTCAAGGTGTTCTTCACTTTCTTTTGAAAAGCCAATGAAGCGTGTCCAGTTGCCGATCATTATCCCTGATACAACCATAGCTAAAGGCCCGGAAACATGAATAACATCTGCAAAAACATAGCCAGCAGTCGGTATACCAATGGTTAAAAGCAGTTCCATTGAGTGATCATCGGTGGCGCTGATGAGGTAGTGGAATAATAGCCCAAGAGCTAGGCCATACAGGATGCCCCCCATTGCCTCTTGAATAAACAACATAGTTACACTACCTATGGTTGGTGCTTCTGTACCAAATGCAATAGTGAAAATAGTGACAAAGATAACCAAACCAAAACCATCATTAAAGAGCGATTCTCCCTCGATTTGGGTTGAAATACGTTTTGGTGCATTTAACTTTTTAACAATAGCTAATACGGCTATTGGGTCTGTTGGTGATATGAGTGCACCAAAGAGCAGACAGTAAACGAGATCGAAGTGAATACCGATAAATTGACAGAAGGCGTATAGCCCAAAACCGATGAAGAAGGTTGAAAATAGCGTTGCGCCTAGTGCAAGAACCGCGATTTCCCATTTCTGATCTTTTAGGTTGGGTAATTTGATGCCTAGGCCGCCAGCGAAAAGTAGAAAACCGAGTATTCCTTTGAGCAGAAAATTTTCAAAGTTAATACTGTTGACGGTTTCGGTCGCTATTTGAGTTAGATGAAACCAATCATTTTGACCTGCAACTAAGATCAATAATGACAACATCATCGATCCTGCTGTAATGGCGATAGTGGTTTGCATATTGCCTATCTTACTGTTTAGAAAGGCAATCAACATTGCTGCTCCTGATAGGAAGCATAAAGTGTAATAGACAGACATTGTTTTCTCGTCGTGTAACAAAATATGAATGAAATTCTCCTTGGATGATGTACAAATAGCAAACACTTTTTAGCCATGATTGCAGATGTATCAAACGATAATTAAAGTGAAGTTTAGACGTCTAGATTTCTAATGGTTATATGATAGGATGAGCGAATAACCAAAAGGAATGAGGCTGTACTGTGGGAAGAGAAGTTAGAAGTCAAATTGAAGCTCAATTGCAACAGAGAATATTATTGATTGATGGTGGCATGGGCACCATGATTCAGAGCTATAAATTGGAAGAGCAAGATTATCGTGGAGATCGTTTTGCCCATTGGCCAAGCGATCTGAAAGGAAATAATGACCTTCTCGTCTTGACGCAGCCTCAGTTAATCAAAGAAATTCATAGTGCTTACTTGGAAGCAGGTGCTGATATCCTCGAGACGAATACCTTCAACGCGACGAGCATCGCAATGGCCGACTACGATATGCAAGCCATTAGTGGGGAAATCAATTTCGCTGCTGCAAAACTTGCACGCGAAGCTGCTGACGAATGGACGGCGAAAACGCCTGATAAACCTCGTTACGTGGCGGGAGTGCTAGGGCCAACAAACCGCACTTGCTCGCTCTCCCCTGACGTGAATGACCCTGGGTTTCGAAATATCAGCTTTGAGCAATTAGTTGAAGCTTACTCAGAATCAACACGTGCTTTAATTCGTGGCGGCAGCGACTTAATTTTGATTGAAACCATTTTCGATACTTTAAATGCTAAAGCCTGTGCCTTTGCGGTGGATTGTGTGTTTGAAGAGTTGGGTTACAAACTGCCCGTAATGATCTCAGGGACAATCACCGATGCCTCTGGTCGAACGCTTTCTGGGCAAACAACCGAAGCCTTTTATAATGCACTGCGACACGTTGAGCCTATCTCATTTGGTTTGAACTGCGCACTCGGTCCGGATGAATTGCGCCAATACGTTGAAGAGCTATCACGTATTTCTGAATGTTATGTCTCGGCTCATCCCAATGCGGGGTTGCCTAACGCATTCGGTGAGTATGATCTTGAAGCCGATGAGATGGCGCAGCACATCGGGGAATGGGCGCGAGCAGGATTCTTGAACCTTGTTGGTGGCTGTTGTGGAACCACTCCTGAGCACATTAGACAAATGGCAAAAGTGGTCGAAGGTGTGAAACCAAGAGCGTTACCCGATATTCCAGTGGCTTGTCGTCTATCCGGTCTAGAGCCGCTGACGATTACCAAAGAGAGCTTATTCATCAACGTAGGTGAGCGAACTAACGTCACTGGTTCTGCGCGTTTTAAGCGTTTAATCAAAGATGAACAGTATGACGAGGCGCTGCATGTTGCTCGAGAGCAGGTCGAAAACGGTGCACAAATCATCGATATCAATATGGATGAAGGGATGTTGGATGCGCAAGCTTGCATGGTCCGCTTTCTCAATTTATGCGCTTCTGAGCCGGATATTTCCAAAGTACCAATCATGGTTGATTCTTCTAAGTGGGAGGTAATTGAAGCAGGTCTCAAATGCATTCAAGGCAAAGGGATTGTGAACTCGATTTCCCTCAAGGAGGGGAAAGAGAAGTTTGTTGAACAAGCTAAACTCATTCGCCGCTATGGTGCTGCTGTGATCGTGATGGCGTTTGATGAAGTAGGCCAAGCGGATACCCGTGAGCGAAAACTTGAAATTTGTACCAAAGCTTATCGAATTTTGGTTGATGAGGTTGGTTTCCCTGCTGAAGATATCATTTTTGACCCGAATATTTTCGCGGTTGCGACCGGTATTGATGAGCATAATAATTATGCTGTGGACTTTATCGAAGCCGTGGCTGATATCAAACGTAATTTACCCCATGCGATGATTTCCGGCGGGGTTTCCAACGTCTCTTTCTCTTTTCGCGGTAACAACTATGTGCGTGAAGCGATCCATGCTGTATTCCTTTATCACTGTTTTAAAAACGGCATGGACATGGGTATCGTCAATGCCGGTCAGCTTGAGATTTACGATAACGTGCCTGAGAAACTGCGTGAAGCAGTCGAAGATATCATTCTCAATCGCCGCAGCGATGGCACTGAACGCTTACTGGATATTGCGGCTGAATACGCGAACAAAGGTGTCGGTAAGGAAGAGGATGCCAGTGCGCTTGAATGGCGTTCATGGCCAGTCGCAAAACGTTTAGAGCATGCGTTAGTCAAAGGTATCACCGAGTATATTGTTGAAGATACAGAAGAAGCTCGTCAAAATGCCACTCGCCCACTGGATGTGATCGAAGGGCCTCTAATGGATGGAATGAACGTGGTCGGTGACCTCTTTGGCGAAGGGAAAATGTTCCTGCCGCAAGTGGTGAAATCGGCGCGCGTTATGAAGCAAGCCGTTGCGCATTTAGAGCCCTACATCAACGCGCTTAAGCAAGCGGGTTCCAATAATGGCAAAATCCTTCTTGCCACAGTTAAAGGGGATGTACACGACATCGGCAAAAATATCGTTGGCGTCGTTTTGCAGTGTAATAACTACGAAATCATTGACCTCGGCGTTATGGTGCCATGCGAGCAGATCCTCAAAGTCGCGAAAGAACAGAATGTCGACATCATTGGGTTATCCGGCCTCATCACTCCCTCTTTAGATGAAATGGTGCACGTCGCTAAAGAAATGGAGCGACAAGGGTTTAAATTACCGCTTTTGATTGGCGGAGCAACCACCTCTAAAGCACATACCGCAGTTAAAATTGAGCAAAATTATCACCAGCCAGTTGTGTACGTGAACAATGCTTCGCGCGCAGTAGGCGTTTGTTCTTCGCTTCTTTCTGATGAGTTACGTCCTGCTTTTGTGGAAAAATTAAACATCGACTATGAACGCACGCGTGATCAACATCACCGTAAAACCCCCCGAACTAAGCCTGTCTCATTAGAAGTGGCAAGGGCAAATAAAGCGGTTATCGATTGGGATAACTATACGCCGCCAGTTCCGGCTAAATTGGGCGTACATGTGTTTGATGATTTTGATGTGGCTACCCTTCGTCGTTACATCGACTGGACACCATTTTTCATGACATGGTCATTGATGGGTAAATATCCAACGATTTTTGAACACGAAGAGGTGGGAGAGGAAGCGCAAAGTTTATTCCATGATGCTAATGCATTGCTTGATAGAGTTGAGCGAGAAGGGCTACTCAAGGCTCGCGGTATTTGCGCTTTATTCCCGGCCGCGAGTGTGGGAGATGATATCGAAGTGTATCGCGATGAATCGCGCACCGAGGTTGCTCATGTTCTGCATCACTTACGCCAACAAACCGAAAAGCCCAAAGGTTATAACTACTGCTTGTCCGATTACATTGCACCAAAGGAGAGTGGTAAACGAGATTGGATCGGCGCATTTGCCGTGACAGGCGGAATTGGTGAGCGAGAATTAGCAGACCAATATAAAGCGCAAGGCGATGACTACAACGCCATCATGATCCAAGCGGTAGCTGATCGTCTTGCTGAGGCTTTTGCGGAATATTTGCATCAGCAAGTTCGTAAAGAAATTTGGGGCTATGCTGCTGACGAAGAGTTGTCGAACGATGATTTGATCCGTGAGAAATACCAAGGTATACGCCCAGCGCCGGGCTATCCAGCGTGTCCTGAGCATACGGAAAAAGGCACCTTGTGGGAGATGTTGCAGGTTGAGCAAGCCATCGATATGTCTTTAACCACCAGTTACGCTATGTGGCCGGGTGCTTCGGTGTCAGGTTGGTACTTCTCGCATCCGGACTCTCGTTATTTTGCCATTGCACAAATTCAGCAAGATCAGATGCAAGATTACGCGCAACGTAAAGGTTGGAATGCACAAGAAGCGGAAAAATGGCTTGGGCCGAATTTAGATTAAGTAATAAAAAACAGGTTGGCTAAGCCAACCTGTTTTTTATTCAGCGTGTAACTACTCAATGTGGTTTTATCGTTCAAACAAATCTTGATGAAGTTTCTGAATTGCCGCTTTAGAAACCGACTCGTGTAATAAAAAGCAGAGGTTGTGCGGGCTGGCACCATAGCAAATCATACGCAAATTGAAATCTTCTAAGGTGCTAAAAACTTGTTTTGCATAGCCTTTGCTTTCACTCATGTTATTGCCGATCAGCGCAACTAAACACAGATTATGTTCGACTTCAACTTTACACAGCTCTTCTAATTCTAAGCGCACCGCTTGAGGCAGTTCAGGCGCTCCACCTGAGGTATCGGTTTTATCTAATGTTAATGAGACGCTGATTTCAGAGGTGGTGATCAAATCCACCGAAATTTTGTGTTTGGCTAAAATTTCAAACACCTTCGAAAGAAAGCCGTATGCGTGAAACATGCTAGCGCTGCGTAGCGTAACCATGGTTTGATTGCAGCGTAGGGTCAAGGCTCTAAATAGAGGTGAGCTTTCCACACGTTTACGGATCCAAGTGCCGCCTTTTTCAGGCTCTTTTGAGGAGCCGACAAACACAGGGATATCATGGCGAAGCGCGGGCAGCAACGTCGATGGATGCAAAATCTTAGCGCCAAAGTTTGCCATCTCCGATGCTTCGCTAAAGCTTATTTCCGCAATCGGAGCGGCTTTAGGCGCAATGCGAGGGTCGGTCGTATAAATCCCCGGCACATCAGTCCAAATTTCTAAGCCAGAAGCTTGTACCGCTTCGGCGATCAAGGCCGCAGAATAATCACTGCCGCCTCGGCCCAATGTGGTTGTATTTCCTTGCTCATCAGCGCCGATGAAACCTTGAGTTACCACTACGTGTTGCAGACAAAGTGGTGTTAACTTCTCTTGGGCTAATTGCTGGATCTGTTCTAATTGCGGTTCTGCCCGACCGTAGTGATCATCAGTACGCAGCACTTCTCGAATATCAAAACGGATCGCATCCATGCCACGTTCACGCAGTAATTGCGTCAGAATGAAGGTCGACATTAACTCGCCACAAGCCACTAAGTGATCGGTCAGTTTTTTACTCGCTTGAAAAGAGGCCGCTTCTGCGACACTGGCCACCATATCTAAAATTGAGTGTACCTCTTTTTCAACTTGTAGCGGGTCGGCAAGTTTATCAATAATCGCATGATGAATATCAGCTAACTGTTTGATAATACTTAAGCGTTGATTGGCATCTTGTACGCCATTGGCTAATTCAACCAATAAATTCGTCACGCCAGAGCAGGCACTGCTCACGACTAATTTGGTCTCTGGATTATTTTCGATCACAGCGGCACAAAGGCTCATTGCTTCAAAGTTAGCAACGCTTGTTCCGCCAAATTTGGCGACATTGAATGCGCTCACGGCATTTCTCCCACGACTTCCTGAAATAAAAATAGTGTTGGTGTACCAACGTCCAATGTTTGAAGAGAGTTTTTCTAGAGCAAATAAAGAGGTGTTTTTATGATTGGTTTACCTCAGAAGCTCTTCATCAGGGTTGCTGATGACAGTTGAAGGGATTCAGCCCATTCAACCGATAAACCAAATCCACAACCTTGGTTTATCTCGGCACTGCTCCCCATTAATGTTTTGTATTGGAGTTGAGGCTCCACAAAACATCTGCCTGGGCAGTGCTCCTCTTCTGCTAGATAGCTCATTCATTGAACGTTTTTGAACTGTTAATGTCAATCGCTAATTAAGTCCAAATGTAAAATAAAATTAACCAGAGTGTGACACTGGTTTGACCTCTAGACTTCGGTCGAATTGTTGCATCAGTGGATTTGTTTTACTCTGGGTATTCGTATTTGGCCGCAAGCAAGGAGCAACTATGTCCATTACCAGTTTTAACCCACCCCAGCGAATTTTGATGGGGCCAGGCCCGTCAGATATTTACCCTCAAGTATTACAAGCGCTGAGCAGGCCGACCGTTGGCCACTTAGATCCGCTTTTTATCCAGATGATGGATGAGCTAAAGCAGCTGCTTAAATACGCTTTTCAAACAGAAAATGAGTTTACCATCGCGGTTTCCGCGCCGGGCAGCGCTGGTATGGAGGCGTGCTTTGTCAACCTGATTGAGCCAGGAGATAAGGTCATCGTGTGTCGCAATGGCGTTTTTGGCGAGCGTATGCGCGAGAATGTAGTGCGCTGTGGCGGAGAGGCGGTGCTGGTGGATGATGAGTGGGGAGCCCCCGTTTCGCTCGATAAAGTCGAGCAAGCCATACAGGCTAACCCTGATGCTAAAATCCTCGCGTTTGTCCATGCAGAAACGTCAACTGGTGCATTGAGTGATGCGCAAGCATTAGGTTTGCTGGCTAAGCAAAACAACATGCTGAGTATTGTAGATGCGGTGACATCCTTAGGCGGCGTGCCACTTTATGTGGATCAATGGCAGCTCGATGCCGTCTATTCAGGGAGTCAAAAGTGTTTATCGTGCCCTCCGGGTTTATCGCCACTGACTTTTTCAGCGCAAGCGATTGAAAAAATTCAATCTCGCACAACCCCCGTTCAAAGCTGGTTTTTAGATCAAAGCTTAGTGCTTGGTTATTGGAGCGGCGCAGGCAAGCGCAGTTATCACCACACTGCGCCTGTTAACAGTTTGTACGCGTTGCATGAAGCCTTGCTGGTGTTGAGAAACGAAGGTCTAGAGCAGGCGTGGGCACGTCATCGTGTGATGCATGACAAATTAAAGCAGGGCCTAGAAAAATTAGGATTTGAATTTGTCGTTGCTGAAGATTGTCGTTTACCGCAATTGAATGCGATCTATATTCCAACAGGGGTTGATGAGGCTAAAGTGCGAGCGCATTTGCTCAATCAATACAACTTGGAGATCGGCGCCGGCCTTGGCACTTTAGCGGGTAAAGCGTGGCGTATTGGTTTAATGGGGTATGGGGCACGCAGTGAAAACGTGGCCTTATGCTTGCGGGCGCTAGAAGAGTCATTAACAAATTAGCAAAAAAACCACATAAGGGAGCATTTGCTCCTTTTTAGTGGTGCTGATGCCGAACGTTGTTCGTCTCAGCATCAATCATAAAATTCATTTTTATTGTTAGCTCTTCCCTAGCGTGAGTGGAATACTCGTGATTGATATCTTAAGATAAATTTTGTCGTTAATGGTTTAATTACTCGTATGAATATAAGTGGCATTTTGTGTATTTATAATAAATATATGATGACAAAGTTTGTGGCCTAAATATTAGAACAGGTTTGGATGCTACCTTGTATTGTCATGGTATTGTAAAAAATGAACATTGTTCGATTGTTTTGGTTGACCATTATTTTATCTGCGTTAGGATAACCGCGCTGAGAAAGCATACTTATTATTAACTTTTTAGAGGTGCAATAGAAACCTATGGACTCGTCGAGTAGTCGATTATCCAAGTGTGGTATTTTCTGGTTAGTAGAAAAACCTACGTTTTGTTGCCAACTTTTCATTTAAAGCCTCGCTTTTGCTTAGTTGGTATTCATACTAACGAAGCTCCTTTTCTTGTTCTCTCCTGTCAATATCACACTCTTTTTATAGAGTATCGTGTTTGTTTAAGTCGATCATATGATTTATTAAATACAGCGTTTCTACTGGCTAGAGCGTGAATGCTTTTGAATTTCTTGCGTGTCATCTGTACACCGCTAGAACTTTCGCAAGTACACGGCTTCTCTATTTGACTGACTTTATCTTCTCCTAACTTGCTTGTTCAAGGCGGGGAATGCTTGAGCTTGATGGTATAAGCTTATTGCAGTTCAGTTACGTGGATTTTCTGCATAATTTGGTTTCTTTGCCTTGATAGTTTCAAGGAGATACAAAGATGGTTATGTACAATACATCATTAGCTACGGGCAACCGGCTACCTGCTGCTCATTCTATTCAAACCGAAATGGATAACAACTTTATTTGTGTAGGCGCATCGCTATCTGTAGAAGCGGTGATTGCGATTCTACGCTCATCGTCCTTAACCGATAAACGCTTAAACCTTATCTTTATCTCTGGTGATGCAGGTGAATACTTAGGGTTTGTTTATTTAAGCAAGGTGGTGGTATCACAGATGAATATCATCATGAAAGATATTATGCACAAAAGCGATATTGCCGTATCGGCCTTAATGGATAAAGTTCAAGCTAGAAAGTTATTATTAGACAGTCATTTGCCTATGATTCCTATCATCGATAGTCGGAATCGAGTGATTGGCGCCTATTCTATATAATAAATATTAACAAACTTTAAAATAAGTCGCTCAACTTCACTAAATGAAATTTTAGTGAGATTGGAAC
>NZ_CAWNMS010000083.1:0-11095 GCF_963875605.1 Vibrio sp. V04_P4A5T148 | reverse complement strand
TTTTATATCTTTAATTTTAAATTCTATTTATCTATCTAAAATTTAAATCATAAAAACCATTGAGATTTTTAAAGCCACTGGTTTGAATGACTATTTTCACAATTATCACTGACTATTTTATTTAATGTAGTAAAGGTCTTAATAACCTCATTGGACATAAAAACATGAACGAAAAAACCCTATATTTAGATAAAAAGTCCGCAGGTGGATTGAATCTAAGCCAGATAAAAATATTTGGCACTCCACTCCCTTTATTTTTATTTTTACTGATCACTGTATTAGCCGCCCATATTACTGACACTTTACCTAGCGGTCTGGTCGGTGGTTTTTCTTTTATGTTTGTCATCGGCGCGATATTTGGCGAAGTTGGCAAACGCCTACCTATTTTTAATAAATACATCGGCGGTGCACCGGTAATGATTTTCTTGGTTGCTGCTTGGTTCGTCCACATGGGCTGGCTCAGCGACCGTGAAATAAAAACCGTGACCGAAGTGATGGATAAGAGCAAGTTCTTGGATCTGTTCATCGCAGTACTCATTACTGGCTCCATTTTGGCGGTCAACCGTAAACTACTGATCCGCTCTCTAGCCGGTTACATTCCAACCATTCTGGCTGCGGTTGCCGGTGCGGCGATATTTGGTATCGCTATCGGCCTCGTATTTGGTATCACCCCTGATCGCATCATGATGCTGTATGTGCTGCCGATTATGGGCGGTGGTAATGGCGCAGGTGCAATTCCACTTTCCGAGATATATGAATCGGTCACTGGTGGTTCAAAAGAACAATACTACTCAGTAGCGGTCGCCATTTTAACTATCGCTAATATAGTGGCTATCATCGTAGCTGCTGCTCTGAACATTATTGGTGAAAAGATCCCATTATTAACTGGCAATGGCGAGCTAGTATGCAGATCAAAACTAGACGTCAATGAAGAAGCCCAAAATCTTAATATCACTCACCGTGAAATTGCGATTGGTTTAATGCTGGCCGCATGTGTGTACACCTTCTCTTACGCTTTATCGAAAGAAATTCTGCCCGGTTTTGGCTCGATTCAGATCCACACTTTTGCTTACATGGTGGTGATCATCGCCATCCTTAACGCGGCGGGTTTGTGCAGTGATGAAATCAAAGAGGGCGCGAAACGCCTGTCGAATTTCTTCTCAAAACAGATGCTGTGGCTATTGATGGTCGGCGTTGGTATTGCTTATACCGATCTGGCGGAAATCATCAATGCCTTAACCTTTACTAACGTGATTATTGCCACTGTTATTGTACTTGGGGCGACTTTGGGTGCTGCTTTAGGTGGTTGGGCGATGGGCTTCTATCCTATTGAATCCTCTATCACCGCAGGTCTGTGTATGGCTAATCGCGGCGGTTCTGGTGACCTTGAAGTGCTCGCGGCCTCTAACCGTATGAATTTGCTCTCTTACGCACAAATCTCTTCACGTCTGGGTGGCGGCATTGTGCTCGTTATCGCCAGCGTGGTGTTCGGTATGTTTGTTTAACCCTTGCTCCTTGGGATTATTTGGCGCGCCTAGCGCGCCTCTTTTTTCTCCCTATTTTCAACCCTGTTTTTATCACTGGAAGTGACTATGCAATCAACCTCACTATTCCTCGAAGGGATTAATTTGCTGACCCTGGGGATGGGCTTTGTGTTCATCTTTTTGATTTTCTTAGTATTTGCAACTCGCACCATGTCGTACTTGATTGTACGTTTTGCCCCGCCTCAAGTACCAACCAAAACGGGCAATAAAAAAACACCAGCCAATAAGGCTAAATCCAAACAAAACCAAGGTGAGTTGCTCGCGGTGCTCACCGCCGCTATCCATCACCATAAAGCACAACAAAAATTATCTTAGTGAAGGAGAAATAACAGATGACTCAGGCGATTAAACGCGTAGGTGTAACCGATGTCGTATTACGCGACGCTCACCAATCTCTTTTTGCCACTCGCTTACGGATTGACGACATGCTGCCGATTGCGCAGCAATTAGATCAGATCGGCTATTGGTCTTTGGAATGTTGGGGAGGCGCGACTTTTGACAGTTGCATCCGCTTTTTAGGCGAAGACCCATGGCAACGCCTACGCTTGCTCAAACAAGCCATGCCCAATACGCCACTGCAAATGCTACTGCGCGGACAAAACCTACTCGGCTATCGTCACTATGCTGATGATGTAGTGGATACCTTTGTCGAGCGCGCAGTGAAAAATGGCATGGATGTGTTTCGCGTATTCGATGCGATGAATGATGTGCGTAACATGCAACAAGCTCTACAAGCGGTGAAAAAGATGGGCGCACATGCGCAAGGCACGCTCTGTTACACCACGAGTCCAGTGCACAATTTACAAACTTGGGTCGACATAGCGCAGCAACTGTCGGAGCTGGGTGTCGATTCGATTGCCCTTAAAGATATGGCCGGCATTTTAACCCCGTATTCTGCCGAAGAGTTAATCTCAACCCTGAAAAGACAAGTGGATGTCGAATTACATCTGCACTGCCACTCCACTGCTGGCCTTGCCGATATGACCTTACTCAAAGCGATTGAAGCGGGCGTTGATCGGGTCGATACCGCGATTTCCAGCATGAGTGGCACTTATGGTCATCCAGCGACGGAATCTCTGGTCGCCACCTTGCAAGGCACGGGCTACGACACCGGGTTGGATATCGCTAAGCTCGAAAATATTGCGACCTATTTCCGCGATGTACGCAAAAAATACCACGCCTTTGAAGGCATGATGAAAGGCAGTGATGCACGTATTTTGGTGGCGCAAGTCCCGGGCGGTATGCTGACCAACATGGAAAGCCAACTCAAACAGCAAAACGCACTGGATAAACTCGATTTAGTGCTCGAAGAGATCCCGCGTGTACGTGAAGAGCTTGGCTTTTTGCCACTAGTGACTCCGACGTCACAAATCGTGGGTACACAAGCGGTGATCAACGTCGTAATGGGTGAGCGTTACAAAACCATCACTAAAGAAACCAGCGGAGTACTGAAAGGTGAATACGGTAAAACACCTGCGCCGGTCAACGTGCAGTTGCAAGCTCGAGTATTAGCAGGTGCTGAGCCCATAACCTGCCGTCCCGCTGATTTGATTACTGCTGAAATGCCAACCTTGCAAGACCGCGTATTACAGCAAGCTAAAGAGCAACACATCACTCTAGCCAAGAATGCGATTGATGATGTGCTGACCATTGCGCTGTTCGATCAAGTGGGTTGGAAGTTCCTCGCGAATCGCCATAACCCAGAAGCATTTGAACCCGCACCACAAGCAGCAAAAACTGGTGACGCCTCTCAAATGCCTACGGCAAAAACCAAAGCCGCGTCAGTGAAAAGTCAGTCCGTCGCAAGTAACGGTGTCTACACCATTACCGTCAACAACCAAAGCTATGTGGTGAAGGTAGATGAAGGCGGCGAGCTGACACATGTCGCGCCAGCAGCGTCGGCCAATAACGCACCAGTACCGAGTGCAGCAGAAGGTGAAAACCTCGCAGCCCCCCTTTCTGGCAATATCTGGAAAATTCATGCGGCAGCAGGTGATGAAGTGGCTGAAGGCGATGTCTTGCTGATCTTAGAAGCGATGAAGATGGAAACTGAAATCCGCGCCCCACGTGCCGGAGTGATCAGTGTCATTGAAGTCAATGAAGGCGATGCAGTACAAGTCGGCGACGCCTTGCTAGTACTAGCGTAATCAGGGACAAAAATAATGGAAAACGTTTTAGCTATGGTGCGTGATTTTGGCCTATTCCACCTCCAGTGGGGGCAAGCCATCATGATCCTTGTCGGTTTAGCGCTGCTCTATCTGGCTATTTTTAAACGCTTTGAGCCTTTGCTACTAGTGCCTATTGGGTTTGGTGGCATTCTCTCTAATCTGCCTGATGCAGGGCTTGCCATGTCGGCGATAGAAAATGCCTTGTATGCCGCCAAACCGGAAGTGATGACGGCCTTTTCAGAGGTACTGCAACTTAGCTCGTACATGCCTTTGGAGATTAAGCAAGCACTGAGTAGTGCAACGCCACTGCAAATGACCACCTTGCACTTGCTCGCCGAGCAGTATCAGTACAGCGATGGCATGCTTTATCTGTTTTACAGTCTAGCCATCGCCTCCGGAGTTGGCCCTCTACTCATTTTTATGGGCGTAGGGGCAATGACGGATTTTGGTCCACTGCTCGCCAACCCCAAAACCCTGCTGCTCGGTGCGGCGGCTCAGTTTGGTATTTTCACTACCGTACTGGGTGCATTGGCATTAAGCAGTTTAGGGGTGATGGATTTTAGCGTGGCGCAAGCCGCCGCGATTGGCATCATAGGTGGTGCGGATGGCCCTACGGCAATTTACGTCTCGAGCATGCTCGCACCTGAATTGTTGGGGGCAATTGCGGTCGCAGCCTACTCCTACATGGCGTTAGTACCTATGATTCAGCCGCCGATAATGCGTGCGCTGACCACGCAAGAAGAACGCAAAATTCAGATGCATCAACTGCGCCAGGTACACAAGCTAGAAAAAATTGGCTTTCCACTGCTGTTACTGATTTTGATTGCGCTCTTACTGCCTTCTGCAACGCCACTGCTCGGTATGTTCTGCTTTGGCAACTTGATGCGTGAGTGTGGTGTGGTGGAGCGTTTATCCGACACAGCGCAAAACGCACTGATTAACATAGTGACTATTTTCCTTGGCCTATCAGTCGGTTCGAAACTGATGGCGGATAAATTCCTCCAGCCACAAACTATCGGCATTTTGGTGCTCGGTATTGTTGCGTTTTGTGTCGGTACTGCCGCAGGGGTTTTGATGGCTAAACTGATGAACCGTTTCTCCACCACCAAACTCAACCCACTGATTGGTTCAGCCGGAGTTTCTGCCGTGCCGATGGCGGCACGCGTCTCCAACAAGGTCGGGCTAGAAGCCAACGCGCAGAATTTTTTGCTGATGCATGCCATGGGACCAAACGTCGCTGGGGTCATTGGCTCTGCAGTAGCGGCAGGTGTTATGATCAAATATGTGATGGGATAGACATTATTGATTGGTGTTTCTTAGACTCCAATCAATAAGCCTCACTTATAGCAAGGATAGACTCGCCGGCATGAAAATATCACTAGCCCACTTTTTACACACCAAAGTCTGCCAGACTCTTTCGTTTCAGCAAAGGGTCGGTGCACTACTGGTTGCTATGGTAGTGATCCAGCTTTTGCTGGTAGCCGGCTTTTTCCATCAAACTCTTAGTGAAACCCTACAAGATCAGATCAGCACTAAGGCTCTGATTCAAGCGCGTGAGATTGCGACTGACCCCAATTTAATTGCCCTAATCCAACAAAATCGTCTCACCGAAGTACAGACTAAAATCGATCGCCTACAACGCATTTCAGATGCCAACTTTATTGTGATTGGCGATGCCAATGGTATTCGCATTGCCCATCCAGATGAGCGAAAAATTGGTTTACCCATGCAAGGCGGTGACAGCAGTAGAGCGTTAAAAGAGGGCGAATATTACACCTCAACCCAAAAAGGCAGCCTAGGCTGGGCAATTCGCGGTAAGGCTGCTGTTGTCTCACCTTCCGGACAGGTTCTGGGTGTGGTTTCTGTGGGCTATTTACTCGATCATATCAGTGATTGGCTACGCATTTACTCCTATCCAATGCTCAGTACTGTGGCCCTACTCATGCTGCTTTCTGGATTGAGCGCTTGGCTGTTTACCCGCCATATCAAGCAACAGATGTTCAATATGGAGCCGGAAGAGATCGCCATGAACCTCAACCTGCAGCAATCCATTCTACAAAGTGTGTATGAAGGAATAGTTGCGATTAGCTTGAAGGGTGAAATCCTTTCTGTGAACGCTAAGGCACTGAATATTCTTGGCATTGCCCACCAACCGAATCATCTGATTGGACGTAATGTTCAAGAGTTCATCACTCCGACTTACTTTTTCATGGGTGCTAGTCCGTTTGGTCAGTTAGCACAGCAAAACAGCACCAGCCAGCAAGATGAACTGATTAGCTGTAATGGTGAAACCTTGGTGGCGAACCGTGTGCCAATCAATTCAGGGCAACAGCAAATTGGTTGGGTGGTGAGTTTTCGTCGCCGCAACGACTTCAATACGCTGACTTCCCAGCTTAGCCAGATCCGTCAGCACAACGATAACCTACGCGTAATGAGTCACGAGTTTGCTAACCGACTATCCACCATCGGCGGCTTAATTCAAATCGGCGCATACGATGAAGCCGTCAAAACCATTCGCCGCGAAACCGCCGAGCAGCAGCAACTGATCGATTTCATCTCCCAGACCTTTCATCCCAAAGTGATCGCAGGATTACTGCTCGGTAAATACAGCCGTGCTAAAGAGCTAGGGCTGTGCTTGGAGTTCGACCCGATGTCACATCTACATCAAGAGCCGCAATGCATGACGTCAGATGAGCTGGCGGCAGTGCTCGGTAACCTACTGGATAACGCATTTGAAGCGACGCTAAAAAACCCAAACAACAATAAAACCATATCCCTGCTGCTGACCGATAACGGTGAAGAGTTGGTGATTGAAGTGGCAGATAATGGCAATGGCATTCCTGCCGACATTGCCCAAACCTTGTTTCTCAAGGGAGTGAGTAGCAAAAACCAGCAAGGACACGGTATTGGACTTTACCTTGTTCATCAATTTGTCACTCAGGCTCATGGTTCGATACTTATCGACAGTGCAGAGCCGCAAGGGACTATTTTTTCTATTTTTATTCCCAATCGACCCAAAACACTTGTGGCGGAAAACCACTTACCACTAGCTGAAGGGCATAATAAGAGCTGATTATGATGGAATTAATCGACGTATTGATCGTAGAGGATGAAACGAGCATTGCTGATGTGCACAGCTTTTATCTCAAACAAACTACCCGCTTTCGCCCTGTTGGCGTGGCACAAAGTATTAATGAAGCACGTAACATGGTGCGCATTCTCAAGCCTAAACTGATTTTTTTAGACAACTACCTACCAGATGGTCGTGGCATAGAGTTTTTAAAGGAGCTAACTCATCAACCGCAAGCACCAGATGTGATTTTTATCACTGCCGCTTCCGATATGGAGACAGTACGCGAAGCTGTTCGCTGCGGAGTATTTGATTACCTGTTAAAACCAATTGCCTATGATCGAGTGCAAAACTCGCTGGAGCGTTATCTAAAATACACTAGCTCGCTGCGCGCTAATGACAGCGTCAATCAGCGCCACGTTGATGAACTGTTTAATTTTCAGGCTAAAACTGAGCAACTCGATAGTTTACCCAAAGGGATAGATGAACTTACTTTGATCAAAATCCAAGAGATTTATCACCATGAACCACAAACCGCGTACACCGCAGAGTTGTTAGGACAAGCGATTGGGATCAGCAAAACCACCGCCAGACGTTATCTTGAATATTGTGTGGCCAGTGGTTTTCTGGAAGCTTGTATCCAGCATGGTCGGGTAGGTCGTCCTGAGCGGCTTTACCAAAAACGCTAACTACCGCTTTGATTTATAACGTGTAATGGAAGGGGAGCACTTCGGTACTCTCCCCTATTTCCAGCACCCCTTCTAAGTTGTCGCTATGACACTGACAAAGTGGGATCACAAACACCCCTTCTTCATCTTTATCGCATTTTACCAACATCGCCTGAGAAGACGGTGCTAAACAGTTAATCTCGGAACAAAACGCCTGACTTTCACGGCTAAAATGTTGCCAATACGCCAACCAATTTTCTCGCGCTTGAGCAGAAGCCAAATCTCTAGAAACCTTTCTAACTAACATCGCATCACCACTGTGGCTATTGAGTCGCTCTATTACAATGGATTTCGACTCGCCTGAGCATGAAGTAATTCAAAGTTCGCCGTAACGGAAAAAATCTTATTGGTTTTTATGTATTTATATAGCGATGAACGTTGAAGTAGTCGCATTGTAATGGCGTGGAGGGTAACTGGTTGCCTGGCCGAAAAATAGGAGCTGGGAACGACCAAATTTTAATTAAGAAAAATTAAATATTGTTATGTTTAATGCCGACATTCATGGAAATGATCAAAAATGTCGAATACGGTTCTCTATTTCAGCTTCGGCGATTCAGATTAAGTTGATGACGATGGATAAAAACACGGAAGGCACCATGGCCTTCCGTTATCTAGTTAACTCACAAAGTAACCATGCAGGCTACTTACTGACACTGATCATTTCGTTGAAGTACTCGACTTGCTGTTCCATGCTCAGACTTTGATTATTTGAACCCAACGCCCAGATAAAGAAACCACCGTAACCATTCTCTTTTTGCCACTTGGCACGGTTGAGGTTGTTTTCACGGCTCTCCACAAAATTGCCGTTTGGCCCCCACTGGCTATTGATCGTATTGCCCAAAACAATTTTCGACTTGTCTCCAATGTATTGAGCGTAATTGGCCATCGCGACATCGTAGAGGAAGTTTTGGCCGGCGTCATAGGTCATGACGTTGAAGAAATCGAAATCGTTCTTGGTTGCTTGTAACAGATCGATCACTTCACCATGGTGAGACGAGCGACCTGATGGCTCAACGTAAGAACAATTTTCAAACACACTTGAATCCATGCATGCCACAGGATCAGCACCGACATGGTATGTGGTCAGCGACAACACTTTATTGTCTCCCACTTTTTGGCGTATCAGTTTAATCAATGCGGTTAGGTCTTGGTTCTCTTTATCGGTGATGCGCGCTGCTTTCTCGAAGTCGAAGTCAAGACCATCGATTTGCACATAACCCGCTAATTGGTACTTGCTGTAATCACATTGGCCATCACCACCCGTCGCAAGGCAGTCACCCACTACCTCTTCTGGTTTTAGGTTCTTCTTATAGACAGGGAAGGGTTTGTTGACCAATTCAACGAGGCCATTGGCCACCGCCTCCCGATTTACATCGCTACCAATCGCAGACCAAATACTTTCATAGGTTTGACCACCAAACGCGACCATCATGGTGACATTGCTATTATCGTGTTTTAAGGTTGACCACGCTAAGTACTGAGATGGCATCCAATCTGGGTTGTAACTTGGTGGGGTCACCATGTCATCAGAAATCGTAATGTTACCGCTAGCATCCCATTTACCAAACGATAATAAATAACCGTCACCTTCAGAATTAAACAGTTTTTCATAATCGTTTAATCCCCAAGAAGTGAGATAACTAATGGCACGGTCTGGGTTATCAGCAAGGCCACCACCACCGGTACTCTCTTTCACTGTAATATTGGATGGAGCTGACATTTGCTCTTGATTGGCACTGTTGAGCGCCTTTGCGTAAATAGCGTAGTTGCCTGCTTGCGCTCCAATCCACTCATATTCATAAGGTGCTTCGGTGTCTTGATTCAGTACCTTGCCGTTGGCAATAAACGTCACGGAAGTCACCTCACCTTCATAGCTCTTAGCATCCGCTTTGATTGAAATCGCTCGGCCTTCAAAGAAGCTTGAACCGTCTACAGGGGAAGAGAGTGACACCAGCAGATCTTTATCAGTAATGGCAATCGAAATCGGTGCAGTTTGAGCACTTGCGCCTTGATCGTCATACGCGGCAACCGTGAGAGTGTATTGTCCTTCAACTTGAGCAGGCACAGTGATGGTATAAAGATCGCCCGAAGAAGAGGTGGATGTTGCAACGACTTCGCCATTCAATTGAACATCGACACGCGCCACTTGGGTATCGTCGGTCGCCTCAACGACCACCTCAAATGGCTGATTGGGTGCTATTTTTTGTCCATTTTCTGGCGATTGAACATGCACTTCAGGAACAGGGTTAGGATCGCACTCACCAACGTCATTCCATGCATCTTTCCATGCATCTGGATAATTTGGATGCCCAGTACCCGGTGTCCATACTGGGTTACCACACCAACCTGCGATTTTACATGAGTAGATATGGCCAATATTGGTTACCTCATCTCCCACTTGATAGCTCACGCCATCTTGGTACTGAGCAACGTCACCGCAACTACCACTCACATCAGTAACCGTAATCGTCAGATTTTTTTGTGTTACATGCCGTTCATCATCTTGCGCTTCAACACGTAATGCAGCGCTTCCGGCCGTTTGAGGGGTCCAGTCACAAGAGAACACTTGCTCTGTTTTGGCATCGATACTGCAAACTTCGGTGTCATTAGCAAAAAATTTAACGCTAGCCAGATCATGATCAGCATCGGTCACTTCAGCAGAGATCGTCAAACTTGTGCCTTGTGGGTGGGATGATCCCGCTTCTGGGGAAATGAACTCAACGACCGGAGGATTAGGAGCCGTCGATTCTGACTCGACAGAAACAGGCACGCTTTGCTCAGAGAGCTTATCGCCTTCCTCATTGAACGCGATAACTGAAATGGAAGCGGCTCCTACTTCTTTCGGTTGCCACACTTGCTGATACTCGGTGACACCTTGCTTCAATGGTTGTTGAGCAATTTTGTCTTGGTTAGCCCAAAACTCAAGCTTACCGGCACTCTCACCATCAACACGAGCCATAATGCTAACGTCTGTGCCCGTGTATACCACTGAATTTGGCGCTGGAGAAAGAATATCTAGTGAAAAATCGGGCGGTGGTGTGATGCCCCCTTCCATTTTCACAATAACAGAATCTTCAAAAGCACTCAGGTTTTCCAATGAACCAGCAAAAGCGATCGTCAAGGAGAGTAATTCTGAGGAATTCAGAACGCTGTCAACCCAAGCACCTTCAGGGAATTTAAGCGCCACTGAATGGAGAATACCGCCCGCTTGAGCGGTATGAGATAGACTCCACGTAGGATGGGATAGCGCCGATGATTGCCAACCTATATCGTTAATCGCAACGGGTAATACAAATTCGATTACCGCATCGCGCATATCCGCTGACTCTGCTCCTGTATTTTTAATCGCTAAGGTGTAAGTGCTCCACCACTGCCCCTCTGACTCAGCTACCGCATCCGCGCTAAACTCAACAGCAATAGCCTGAGATATTGGGTTTAGCAATAGACCCGAAAAAAGCATGGTTAGGCCTAAGACCCGGTAATAGTTTTTGTCGGCCATTGAGACTGGCGTGTTTTTTTGATTAAACATTATTTTATACCCTCATATTAAATTTATAATATTCAGTATATTTATTAGCACCACCG